>NZ_CP034939.1:0-102326 GCF_009931295.1 Pectobacterium odoriferum
CACAATCACCGCCTCGGTCTGCTCAAGTTTTCGTGCGGCGCTATGCAACGCATGGTACTGGAGTCTTGTCAGATTTGGTCTGTGCGCGTCAGCCAAATGCAGTAGCCACGTAACCAGGGCGCTCGACTCTAATCGAACATGCACCGCTATCCATCCCGGCCATTGCGCTGGCGATGGCTGATCGACATCGGCATGTGCCGGCCAACCGTATTCCCTCATTAAATTTGCAGCGTGCTGGCAAATCAACGTGTTGAGCGTGTCATTACTTTTCATCGTTACCCTTGATACACATTCAGTTCACGCCGCCTAGGCGGCGTGACGGTTAAATTACGCGGCCAGCAGCTGGCGTACGCGGTTCGCATCAGCCAGTGCCTGCGTCACAACGTCGGTTAACGGTGCCTGATCGTCCTGCGCAATATCCTTCTCCATCGCTAACCATTGCTCAGCACTGGTTAGCACGCTCTCTAGCAGGTTGGCAGGTACAGCGATCGGCCGTTTTTCAGTCCGAATCGAATTTAACAGTGAGTAGAGCGTATCCGGTGATACCCCCTTATCATGGTACTCGCGCATCGGTATCTCACCGATTGCCACCAATACACGCGCAGCTTCTTCACCGCGGATACCATGTGATGCGCCGATCATTTTTACACTCTCTTCGGTCCAGACTAGCAGGGCCAGCGGTTCATCAGCGGCGAACATCTGTTTTAATTCGTGGGTCAGTTGTTTACGGGTTCCGTACATGTTGTTTCCTCATTTTTGCCGGACGGGGACACGCTCCGTTCGGGGGTGTCAGTCGTTAAAGTTCTGGTCCAGCGACAGGGCTTCATGAAAGGCCCCGTAAAACTGAGCGTTAATCTGGCGCAGGCACTGTGCCGCCAGTCGTTCGGTTAATGAATCCGCGTCAAAGCGATAGCGTGATTCCAGGACATTGAGTTTGGTCCGCATGTCACTCATTGCGTTCGCCAGCGCCGCCACGTCGGCACGAAGTTTTTCATGGCCTTCGTAGTTCATTACGCAGCCTGCGGTAGCCAGTCGTCGTTGGCGGCTGGTTTCTGCATCGCGCGCTGAACGTCTGCCAGGCGAAGCATTCCCGCACGGTGGTACTGCTCCAGCAGCTCGATACCGATCCAGCGCCGCCCCGCCTGCTCGGCCGCAACACAGGTTGATCCGCTTCCGGCAAACGGATCGAGAACAATGGCGCCCGGGCATGTGAAAGATTCGATAAGCGGCTGCAAACTGGTGACCGGTTTTTCTGTCGGATGATGCCGGTTGCCTGAATATTTCCAGCCCTGCACGTCCGGCAATGGCTTTTTCGGCAAACGCGGGCGCCCTTTGGCCAGGATGTACGCGCACTCATGCTGATAGCCGACGTACGCGGATTTTGATGTGTAGGTTTTGGCAAAAACAAAGTGACCGACGATGCTGAACCCCGACGCTTTCCATGCCGCGATGAAGCGATCGGCGCGGTTCCAGCCGTAGAAGCTCACCATCAGCGAATCATTTTTCAGGACGCGATACATTTCATTGCAGGCGGGTTGCAGCCACTCGTCAGTTTTGTCGCCGGCGATCGTACGGCGGAACGGTCACGGAATCCGACCAGATACGGGGGATCGGTCAAAATGAAATCGACGGCACGATCGGGGAACGTGGACATAATTTGGACGCAGTTACCCTGGATAAAACGGGACATGATAGTTTCCTCACGGTTACAGGTGTCGGCAGGAGGGAGCCGCCACGGCTCCCGTTCCCTACTGCACGGGGCCTGTAGGCCGTGACATGTAACGGGTCAAGCTGACCGTGGAATACCGGAGGCGTCTGCTGTTTGACGGCGAGGATATGCCGCGAAAGCAGCTTGAAGGGCCATCATCACGATGTGAGCGCAGGGCGTAAACTCGCACACTTACGCCTGGCGCGAACGGTAAAGCGCCCGTCCCGTGCCCACAGGTCGCGGCACACTGGCACCGTGCAGTTGATACCCCCGCGTAGCGGCGTGAATGAGGAGCAACGCGACCTCCTTATCGGAGCGAATTGCTTGACATGATGGTGGAAAGCCATTAATGTCAAATTGTTGGTGTAGTGAGGCTTCGGCAACCTGCTATGTAGCGCAGCAAAACCGTCTGGCCACCATTTGTAGCTACATTGATGTTGTTTTCGGCGTTGCGCTACCGTCGAACCTTAAAACCCGCATTGGCGGGTTTTTTTGTACCTGTAACGTACAGCGTCATATACGAAAAGGACGCCCGCAGGCGTCCTTCTATCGTTTTATGTCTTAACCTGATCAATAGCCAACTGTAGCGTAAACCAGTTAAACCCCAGCTCAGCATCGTGGTTATCCAATGCGATCTCCATTGCTGCCGCTATCTGTTCCTCAGTCAGTGAGTCGTCAAGTGACAGAAAGTCCTCTGCCAGCCAGAACGTCCCGCAACACAACGCATCTTCGGGGTAACACTGAAGGTGGTCAATCAGCCCCTTAATTGTCATTTCTCTCATCCCTACCCCCCGAAATGTGCGACATTGTTGACAATCCATTCAGGGCCAATAATCTCCGACCAACCTTCTTCGTTCTCCTCCGCATATTCGAGCGATGCATCACTGCCTTGAATCAATTCGCCACTGGAATACACTCTGAACCCGCAGTAGTCTCCGCCTGCTTCGCTGTAGTAGTGCTCAATTTCACACTGATATCGTGCTGACAGCGCTTCAAAAACCGCTTCGGTTGGCGGAGACCAGGCCGTGTCAAAATCAACGGCCACAAACTCCTCAGATTCCCCGATTTCTTCCACATCAATTGATGATGGCCATTTCACGCCATAGCGTTCCCAGACATAGTAGTCATAGGATGACTGGATACCGTTGAGCAACTCGCCATTAAATCCATTGATCTCAACAGCCAGTTTTGCAGCAAACCGGCCTTACGTGCGGTATTGGCATCGCGCAGACCCTAACGCTTGCTAAACTTGCCAATCACGCGGCTAAGAGCTGGCCCGCAACAGGGGGGGTTGTCGATCTAAGCGACCGTGTTCGCCAGCGTAAACTCATGGCGCTGCTGCCTGTTGATGAGGTTTGGGGAGTTGGGCGCCGGCTTAGTGTCAAGCTGACTGCCATGGGCGTGAAAACAGCACTTCAGTTAGCCGATGCCAACGTGCAACTGATTAAGGAGACGTTTGGCGTGGTTTTAGAGCGCACAGTCCGCGAACTGAACGGTGTTCCCTGCATATCCGTAGAAGAGCTGCCGGCGAAACAGCAGATCGTCTGTAGTAGAAGTTTTGGTTTACGCATTACCGCATACGACGATATGCGTCAGGCTATTTGCCAATACGCTGAGCGAGCAGCAGAAAAATTGCGACTGGAGCATCAATATTGCCGGCATATAAGTGTTTTTATCAAGACCTCTCCGTTTGCCGTAAATGAGCCTTATTATGGCAATCAAGCCAGCCAGAGTTTGACAGTACCAACGCAAGATACCCGCGATGTTATCGCTGCTGCGGTCCGGGCCTTAGATACTATATGGCACGATGGTTTCCGATATACGAAAGCTGGGATTATGCTTAACGATTTTACGCCAACTGGCGTTGCCCAGCTAAATCTGTTCGACGAGGGACAACCTCATTTGCACAGCAAACCACTGATGCAGGCGATCGACACAATCAATCGCTCTGGCCTTGGTAAGGTGTGGTTTGCGGGGCAAGGCACAAAGAAAGACTGGGCAATGAAGCGAAACTACTTGTCACCTGCGTATACCACACGCTGGAACGATATCCCTGTCGCAAGAATTTAATTTTATTAAATAAAAATGGATATCTGGATTTGTCGGTGACGACAGTAAGCGCCTCCATGGATGACTTACCGCACAACTTGCACTGGCAGTAGCGGAGCCCCACGTACATCGCAAGCCGCTTGCAATGGGTCTGCAGGTCGCGGATGACCTGCTCATTGCGCTCGTGGCCAATCAGGCGATAGACACTGCTTCTACGTAAACGCGGTAGTCGTGGCCGACTTCCTCACCCTTCTACACCTTGAAGTCAGGGAGATCCAGGATGTTCGCGGGCATTGGGCACTATTCTGCCTTGATAGCCGCAAGTACCGCTTGCTTGTTTTGTTCCGCGAACACGTAGGTGCGCTCGCGCACCTCGGTATCACTGAATCCCCATGACAGAGCAGACCCGATGATGTCTGCTGGGAGCATCATGAAGAAAGACTTAATTTGGTCCGCCGTAGGCTCTTCTAAAATATCCAACGCTGCCAGCACATCATGAAGCTGCCTTAGATCGTGATGCCCCTCCGACGTGTTGCGCCAAAAAGCCTCACGTACCGCATTCAAACGTTGTTCTTCGACACGAACTTCTTCCTCTTGACGCATACATTGTTGCTCCTTTTGCTCTGCAGTGGGTTCCATCCGTTTAATCAATTCCTCGTATGTGATGCCGAGCCGCCATGCTTCAGCTTGCAGCAGGACGCTCTTCCCTTGGCCTGATTGTAGGCAAATTATCATGTTGTAGTCCTGGATGGTGGTTAAAATCGGAGCCCTCACTGCTCACTTTCTGGTTCACTTTTCTTCATCAAAAGCCAGTAGAGAACCTAAATACATCCCACAGACAAATAATAACTGAATAACAATTATTACGGCTAGCGGGGGATCCCAAATCAACAAAGGGACAATTATCAATGCACTGAGAAGAAGTAGACCTCGGCCTATTTTTTTCACAGTAGTAGCCTGCTGCTCTACTGAATATCCACGTGTCGATAACATGCGATATATTAGGTTTTCTAACCGTCGCTTAAATTTCACCATGCTAGATCTCGCATCTAATATTAGCCAACCGAGTGATACCAGAGAATCTGTTTCCTGATTGATATTCACAATCACTCTCTGGCGTATGATTCGCCGCCCAAGCCCTCAACTCTTACATTGACAGGAACCATTACTCAGTTTGAGTATTACATCAAGCTGTTAACTTTTTTCCGCGCTTCCGCCAGAGCTGTCTCTTCATCATCTTTATCTATAACGACAGAGCTACTATTTGTATGCGCATAACCCAGCTCACTCAGAATATCTCGGATATCAGCCTTTGATGGTTTCCATCCTGTAATCTGAGAAATCTGCTCAACCACTTGATCGGCACTTACTTTTTCCGTAAACAGGGCTGTTAGTACAGCAGGGAGCCGTGCGTCTAAATGGCGCAACACCAAACCCGTAATTAACGCCTCTCGATAGAGAGCGCCCCGGTTTTTTTGGGGCACTGTTTTTATCTCAGCAAGGGCCATTAGATCAGGAAGTTCATCTGGATGAAGATACAAACTGATTTTCTTCCTTTCCTCATTGCTGTCAGCCACTGTTCCTACTCTCCAGTTTTAATTTGAGCCATTGCCTGAACAAGAGCCGTTTGTGGGTCATCTATCAGAACAACCTTGTCACCTAAATGAGACCAGGCACTTTTCACTGCTGTATTGATGAGTGGCCCACCGCCCCCAAGTATGTAAACACGATTAACGCTCCGGAATTGCGAAAGATCGTCAACCACCCTACTTCCGAGGTCAAGAATGGCTTCTTCTATCGTGTTTAACACCAATTGTTTCTTCGAAACATCATTAATAAACCGGTTCACGACCTCATCATTATCGCGATTTTTAATCAACTCATTGGCCATCATTGGGCTGGTATTGCTGTATGCCATTTTCAATGCGGAAAGTGTCGGGTTTGTCACCAGTGCAACTCCAATTCTGGGGTTACCATGAACGGCAGAAACTGACTCAAACTGCCCCATGATCACACAGGTATCCATCGTCGTACCTCCCAGGTCAATTACCAAGGATTTCTCATACTGACTCACTTTATCTCGTGCTAAACGGCTAAATACAGCGGGCAAAGCTTCAGGCATGACTTCAACTTTCCCAATAGTAAACAGCTCACGCTTATTCAATGTAAGAGAACGCGAAACGTTCGCGATTTTCTTCTCTATATTCTCCATATTCTTCTGGCAATCTGCTGAATAGTACTCACTAATCGGCAGCGTAACCGTTAAATCAACCTCGGTAGGTGCCAGGCCGCTGTTTAATAACGCTTGATGAATAGCCAACAGGTTGGCATCAGTGTACTGATAGTCAACATGGGTCGTTGTAATTGAAGCCTCAGAGATTGGGTCATAACTATACTTGCGACCATCAACTTGATAATTGAACCCACCGCCGCTACCTATGCCGTCGACTTTCCAACCGTGACAAAATGAATTCCCGGAAATCGAAGTCTTCAGCTCCTTGTTATCCATCCAAGCTAATTTCACGTAAGTTGAACCATCATCGCAAAACATTTTCATAACAACCCCTTTTTGACTCAATCTGAGTAACTTAACACAATCACAAAACCTCAATTTGAGTAACTACCACCTCTAACCCTCAATATGAGGGTCTTGGCGCACACGTAATTACTCAATATGCGTACTTTACACAATTCGAAATGAAAAATCTAGCGGCTTGCTAGCTGCAATCTTGCAGCAAGATTGCAGCAAGATTAAAGACACAAATATATTGCAGCAAGATAGCTGCAATATATTCAATATCCTTTACTTTCCTTATAAAGCCTAATTGCATTTTCAAGAACTTCTACCAAAAGCAAACCTTCGCGGTATGCAATATCACGGACTTCAGCATCAAACTCAGGTGTAACGCGCGTTGCAAAAGCCAGTGTCCTGTTAGTTTTCCTGGCAGAACGGCCGTCAGGTCGACGGTAAGCAGGTTCTTGTACTTCAGGAGGAGTGCTTTCTTCCTTAAGCTCAGCAGGTGCAAGCTCAGGAGAACTCAAACTGGTAGCGACATCATCAGGTCCAGGCGGTGAACCAAGGCCTTTATTTTTTCTAAGTTTGCTCACATCAGTGGCCATAGCCGTCATCCTCCGATTTTATTAATTAGTGCCTGGATAAGCTCATCAGCACGTTCGTTAAGGCCTTTATATCTGGTCTCCGTTACTGCAAGTCCAGCATTCATCGCTTTTCTATAAGCAGGCTTCTCAAACAAACAACCTGCTAATGTTTCATAACCCGCTTCGCGGATATACTCACGAGCATCAGCCTCTTCAGCTTCTGTTCCCACTCTGCTCAATGTGAATACTAATTTTGAACGGGGTATTCCTTCTTTAACAAGAGCATGAAAAACCTTAATAGCAGGTATCAAATCATCAAGAGACGCCCCTGTCGGCTGCACTACTAAATGAGCAACTCTGGCAATCTCAGTAGTCCCTTTGCTAGCACGAGCTGGACCATCGATAATCAATAGCTCAACGTCTGAAGCAGCTGCAATGGCTTGCGCAGCTGTTGAGAATACTTCGACCGATGCAGCAGGAGGATAACCTGCAGCAAGTCGCCTACGGTGCCATTCGAAGGTAGTAGCCTGTTCAAGATCGAGGTCACCGATCTTAGTTCTAATTCCTCCTTCCGTAGCTTCTCTGGCAAGAGCCCTTACTTCAGTACTTTTGCCAACTCCGCCTTTCTGAGAAACAAATGCAACAATCCACGCCATAAATCCCCCAAAGTATTGCTGCAAGATAGCAGCAATACAAAATATATGACTATCAATAGAAAACTTCAACAATTCAGCCAACTACAGCCGAAATGTTAATCTGGTAGCCAAGCGGATATTAAACCTATTACTTGCTGGTTATTTGGGGTGTTGGCTGAGTCATCATGGGTAGCCAGCTATGGAGCACTCTGAATAATTCAACCAGCATTAACTTGCAGCAATCTATCAGCTATCTTGCTGCCAGATTACAAGCGATCTACCTGCGGGGTATTAGGGATACTGGGTGAGTCGTCACAGGTAGCCAGCTAAGTAGCACTCTGAATAATTCAACCAGTATTAACTTGCAGCAATCTATCAGCTATCTTGCTGCCAGATTACAAGCGATCTACCTGCGGGGTATTAGGGATACTGGCTGAGTCGTCACAGGTATCCAGCTAAGGAGCGCTCTGAATATTTTAACCAGTATTAACTTGCAGCAATCTATCAGCTATCTTGCTGCCAGATTACAAGCGATCTACCTGCGGGGTATTAGGGATACTGGCTGAGTTGTCACAGGTACCCAGCTAAGGAGCGCTCTGAATAATTCAACCAGCATTAACTTGCAGCAATCTATCAGCTATCTTGCTGCCAGATTACAAGCGATCTACCTGCGGGGTATTAGGGATACTGGCTGAGTCGTCACAGGTATCCAGCTAAGGAGCGCTCTGAATATTTTAACCAGTATTAACTTGCAGCAATCTATCAGCTATCTTGCTGCAATCAGGTTTATTTGTAAGCATCAAAAGCAAATTAATAATACGCAGTGCTCGCCGCAAGCATGACTAGCGAAGTCTGTCATGCTGAGGAAGCGCAATATCACGAACCTACCATTTAGCACTTCCACACTGATGCCCTTAAAACTACTTCAATTATCGAAAACTTTAGCTAAATCCCATAAAGAACTTTAGGCGTATCCCATATCAACCTGCAAACTTGAGCTAATTCCCACATAGAAGGTTAATGACATACAGCTAAGCTTAGATACCTTAGGTATTTCCCATGCAAACTTATGGTGATTCCCATATCAAGTTTAGCTAAATCCCATAACCGATATAGACCACAAGCCCTGAAACGGTGCTGATAGGGTATTTGACTCAGCTATAAGTTGATCAAGCGACCAGGGGGAATGCTCACCCAAAACTTTAGGTATTTCCCATTCAGCTTAAGGCTGAAGCATTGAATGAGGATTAGTTATCAACAGGCATATTTTTAGATGATTTTTAAGGTTTTTTCTATTTTTAAACCTTTTTAGGATCCGTCAAAGCCTTGCGTCACTAAGCTTCCAAAGGCATTGATATGGGATATGCCGTAACTTCCTATGGGAAGGGGCTCAAGTTCTACTGGGTTTCACCATAAGTTAGTATGGGAAAGAGCTTAACTTAGTATGGGAAACACCTAAGGTAACCCGACGCATGTATCCACAGACTGACAAACAATCAATTTATGGCTTGACGGATAGCGTGCCTGTGTCAGTATGGGTAAAAATAATCTTCCCCATAACAAACAAGGCTCTGTCGAATGGCTGATTTAATTGAAAAAAAGCCACATGGCCAACTTAAGATTTCTCAATCCAACGAACTTACAGAAGCTGCCTACTATCTACCTCTACAGGCCAAGCGTGTTCTCTGGTTATGTCTGATGCAGACTTACCACAAGGATGAGCACACAGGCTTATTCACAATTAAGGTTGCAGATTATCAGCGCTATTTTAAGGTTTCTCTAACAACGGCAAGCACGGATGTTAGAAAAGGTATTGAAGAACTTGGGAGTCGACAGGTAACGTTTTTCCCTTCTGAGGGAGAATACGAAGAAGTAAGACGTCCATGGTTAGCTGAAGCAGGCCTAAAGCGGGGTAGGGGGCAGTGGAATCTTGAAATCAATAGTAAGGTCATGCCGTACCTGACTGGGCTAAGTAGTCAGTTTACAACTTATACTCTGCTTGATTGTGGGCGTATTAATTCAGTTAGGATCATTCGCCTGTATGAAAGCCTATGCCAGTTTAGATCAACTGGAATCTGGATAGTTTCGCCTAGTTGGCTAGCCGAGCGCTATGAGCTACCAGAATCCCAGCGTATCAATTTTGCTGAAATGAAACGAACCTTCATAAACCCTGCGCTAGAAAAAATAAATTCTCTAACTCCGCTTAAAGTTTCTATGAAAGAGAATGACGGTAAACTGATATTTTCGATTCTTGCAAGCCCACCATCTCTCCCTGTCCCAGGTGATAATAGCTAAGTTCGAGTTCACAACAGTAGACGTTGTTAATTATAGAAGAGGACTGCATGTTTTTAATCTTCAGAGACAACAATATTTCACGCAGCTTAACCAATGAAGAACAAACCGCAATATTCGAATCCTACAATCATAGGGCACAAGGAGGTCAGGGCCAAAACCTAGCGGATAAAATTTTGCATGAAATGCGCAACAATAAACTCTGGCTAGCATGCGACTGCAAAGAAAAACCTTTCCCATTACTGGCCGTTAGTTATCGGAGTGACACTCATAAGCAATTCCTCCGAAATTTCGGCACGGTACATGCTGAAAACTGCCCTTTACGTTGGCATAAAAAGGAAGAGGGTGATCAGACATCAAACGGAGCAAGGAAAAGTGCCGGTGCGAAAAAGGCTGAATACAAAAGCATTCTTCCACTTGATCAAAAAGCCACACCAAAAGTAAAGCAGCCTTCTAAATCCGATCAGAGCGACGATAAGCTGAGAAGGCAGAAATTGCCGTCATTAGCACGGTTACTATTATCAATTTTAGAAGATTCTGGCTTAGATCGATTGCCTCTTCCATTACCAGAGCAGAAACCTAAATTAAAAACGCACCTCTCCCGAGTACAGAGTGTACTGGATAACAAGGAGTTCATGGATAAGCGAAAATTGTCAGAGATAATTCTGCTCATACCCTGGCTAAGTGAAAGTGAATTAGAAAGCACTATGCAACGAATCGAGAATGCTACATGGCCAGCAAATCGCGAACGAACCTTTTGGATACTATTTACAAGTGATAAGGTCACCGAAGAAGAATCATGTTACTCGAGTGTTTTTGGAAAGGATCATTTTTATCGGCCAACCCGGAGATTTGCCATCAATGGTGAAAAAGGTGTAGGTCAGAGACCGCCATACTGGGTCATTGTGAGATTCGTACGTGACCAATTGACGAAAAAGGTCGTTTGCAGAGATGGCTATGCGCATGCGATGCATAGCACAAGTTACCCCATTCCCGTTGACAGCAATCTTGAAAGGAAAACATTGAATGCTATCAATGAAACTGCCAAATGGATAACTAGTAATGCAGAATATCCTAAACAGAATTTCTCTTTACATAAGCCGCTGTTTGACCTTGAGGTCAACGATGGTGAAAATGGAAAAGGCTATGTCATACCTGATTTTATTATAAATATCGTTCGTCCTGAACAACCAAAAAGATCTGTTGTTATTGAAACCATGGGCTATACGTCTGAAGACTATTCTGAGCGGAAAAAAGTTCAGCATGCGGCCATGGAGCAGCTAGGCGAAGTAGTCATGGATCCCCCGAACTGGCCTTATGAACCTAAACTGGATTTTAAGAAGCGCCTATACCGTTTCTTATTGCCTGTTGAGAACAGAAAAGGGAAGAGAACATAAACCATAAGCGCAGTATGCTATATTTAGGATTACTAACTAGGCCCAACGCTCCTTAGTGTATCTTCGCGTAATGTCTGAACATGCCATTTGATACAGCGTCTATAGTGAATCCGTAAAGCAGAATATGGGGCAAATTCCGTCTTAATGAGAGAGGACATGGGCATTCCACATTTCTTACGCAAACGCATAACAATAAGAGCCGTTCTTAGTCCCAAGCGTGAGTAACAAAGGGTTCGCATATTAAAATAACGTTGATGATCTGGCGGGTTCCAATGAAAATTGTAGTACTGTTCAAGATAATGCTTACAGTTTTTCAATTCTATCGGCACTTGCTTTATGGGATATAGTAGTTCAGCTAAGGTTCTCCAATCCCCTTTAATATCAGTAAAATCTAAACCAGATACTACAACTGTAGGAATCCACTCCCCAGTATTCCCATGAACTGTGCATTCATCATTAGCAACTTCAAGGCAACCTAAAACAAACTGTTCAAGCAACGGAACAACCTCCGTTGCGATGATTAACCGCTCCATTGCTATGCGTGTTTGTTCTTTCTGTTCAGTTTTTGTCTCGTTTCTATAGTCTCTAAATACGGTTACGCTTTGTGTAAAAATTGTCCCGCCTAACGCCCCTGAAAGCAATGAAAGCCAATCCATCTAAACCCCGCTCAACAGTAGTTGCTACTCATATGAAACACTTTCCTATTCCACAGCGACTGTTCCAAGATGAGAATAATGTAGCAATTAAGCAAAGGGAGGCATAGCTGAGAGGAGTCTTATCTTTGGAAAGTAGCCGACTTGTGGCAAGCCGTTGAATTTTATTAAATGCCCTGGTATTGGCAATATTGTAGATAAGGGGCGTTGATTTTATTTAGTTATTCTATAAATCAACCTTCATGCACACTATAGTCTGTAGCTCTATAGTGTTCAATAGGTTGTCATCATGATTTTTAGGGTATCCATGATGGCTGAAAAATTCGAGATCGCTGGCGCATTACGCAGACTTCGGCAAACTAAGGGGCTGAGCCAGGAATCCTTTTCGGACGTGGCATGCCGAACCTACATCAGCGCGTTAGAGCGCGGCATGAAAAACCCCACCGTCCAAAAGCTGAATGAGATCTGTGACGTTTTAGATATTCACCCGATGACGCTCTTTACTCTGGCCTACGCCGGAAGTAACCAGCAGGATATAAATGCATTATTTACCAGAGTATTAACTGAAATTGACACCATGAGTGCAGATGAGTAATGTCTTTTCGTTGCTATACGAACCGGGCTTGTATTGATTAACGAGCACTACAAGCGGGGCGGTTGCGGGATCCTTGATTACCGGCTCCTTCAGTGGGGCGACATCAATTCAGGTTACGGCATAATCTGCTTCATCATGCTGACCGCCTCACTGCCTGGCATCTGAAACTGCACCCGGTGCCGTGCGGCCACATCGAGCGCAAAGACCTTGGTATAGACCTCCGTCGAGCTGATGGATTTGTGCCCCATCAGCGCCTGCAGCACCTTCAGCGGAATACCGGCATACAGCATGTGCATCGCGTAGCTGTGTCGGAACGTGTGCGGCGTCACCGGCACGGAGAACGTCACGCCATCAGTCGCCGCGGCCTCCACGGCCTCATTCAGCCAGGTCCTCACCGTGCGATCGGTGATCTCCCAGACGCGGGCCTTTTCCATCCTGCCGGTGCGTTTGTTACGGCGCTCCAGCGGGATCTTCAGTGTCGCAATCATCATCTCCAGCTGCGCCACGTACTGCGGATCGGACAGCGGCACCACGCGGTTGGCAGTGAAACCGGCAGGCAGACGTCCGGCGCCACGGGACGCCTTTTCACTGCGCTGCTTGAGTGTGGCCAACTGCACGAACGGGAGGGGCGGCGCCAGCACAAAATCTCCCCGCGTCAGTGCCAGCGCTTCATTGATACGGGCGCCAGTATTCCACAGCGTGGCGAACAGCGATTTGCGGTACAGATCGGGAATATAGTGGAGTAGTGCACTGATTTCCGGTGCCAGCAGGTATTTGGGGGCACTGTCGTGAATGGCGGCCATCTGCCGCAGCGCCAGGGCGGACGGGTAATCGATAGCCACCGGCAGCTGGGGCGTCGCCCCCATCGGGTAGGGGGCGGGCAGCAAAGCACCGGTCATGGTGTTTGCCCAGAGGCGGCAGCACAGTGCTGCGCAAACCACGCGATGGCCGTATCGGCGTAGCTATCCCCTGCCGACACTGTGAGTTTCCCGGCCTGCTCCAGCTGGCGACCAAGATCGGCAAGCTGGCGCTGCATGACGAGCAGGTTATCCAACTGTGACAGGGAAACACAGACGTTCTGGATCTGGCGCGCAAAATCATCCAGCTCCTCATCGGCCTGAACGCCAACCTTAAAGGGCAAGGGCCGTTTGATCCCGTCTTTCTCAGACTGCAGCTGCTGGCAAAGTAGCAGCAGGCTGATGCCCTGCTGCGATAAAGAGGTTTCTGACATCCTGTTTCCTCACTGAGCGTAAATACGATGGTCCAGCGTTATTTTTCGCGCAAAAATCGCAGCCCCAGATATACCGCTACGCAGGCGCTAGCAGGAACACAGAGCAAATGAAAGAATACAATCCAGGGCTTAGGCGATGTACCGGCATTAAACGCCAATGAGGCCAGCCCGCCCGCGCAAATCGCGGCGTTGAAACAGGCCCCGTAAAGCGCCCATGGCGTTTCCTTTTCCCTTTCCTTTTCCCTTTCCTTTTCCCTGATGCTATTGACGATAGTCTCTACTTTACGATAGTCCGGATCGATATTATCGTCGTGTGGTTCTGACATGCTGTTCCTCGACTCCTTAAACGGTGCGATCCCGTCACGCGCGCACTCATCCAGAAAAATGGCCAGGGATGCTGCGCCCTCGCGTTTGAGTTCGTCGACGCTGCTGGCATAAAAGTCGGCGCCGCCGTTCAGCCCAATAAAGTCGCCGCGCAACAGCTCGGTGTCCGGATCAAAACTGATTTCTGCCGTCCGGCCATTAATCTCCAGTGTGTTCATTTTCTTCATGACGCGTTTTCACTCCAGTGTGGAGATAAAAAGATAAAACTGCATAGAATAGGCTGTCGCCCAATTATTTTACTGCGGCTTCCGGCCAGCACGGCGCAAACCCGTGCGTCTGCTCACCAAGACAGGCCGTCAGAATCCAAATTTTTCCTTTAACGCCGTAATACTGCGGTCGTTGAGGTAGTTGTCCTTATTTCGTCCCAGGTCGAAAGAAACGCACTCGTTATCAAGGCTTCGTTGTTCCGGAGTGCCAATGAAAGACCAACGTTCACCGGTACCGTCATAGCCTGCCAGCGTGCAACCGGAACAGGAGATGACGACCGGTTGGCGTTCCAGTTTCGATTCTTGTTCTGCGGATGGCCATTCCCGCCAGTCCAGCCACAACTCGTGGTGACCGTAACGGGTTCTCAGGATCTCGCATATTTGCTGAAGCATCATCAGTCTTGTCCCTCCGAATTATTGAAAGCGAATAATCAAATCAAACAATAATCACCTAATGTAATCATTATCCGTTACACCACAAATAATCACCTTCGGATTATTTTCTTCCGTAAACATCGCCACAAGCGATAATCACTGACCTGATAATAACCTTACGCGCAATCACCCGGCTTAATTACCGGACTGCCGGTGTCCGCTGATCCGTTTTCTGGCGTATTTCATGTTTTCGGAAGTATAGCACGGGGCGACGGCAGGGCGACAGCGGGTCAGCGCGAGCGGCGGGGCGGTCCTCATCACACTATCTGGTAGTGCTGTTACCAGAAATGCTACTACATGGTGGGGTTAATGCGGCGGCGCGGCCGGACAGCGTGAAAGATCCGGGAGTACCAGAATTCGGATCTCACTCGAAAAGGAGTAGAGCAGGTATAGGTAACACAAATCCATATACTAAGCATATGCATATGCCAGCACTATGCATATGCTTAGTATATGCATATGCCAGCACTATGCATATGCACTGACTTCACCTATACTTAGCATATGCATAGGGCCATGAGGCCATCGAACCAGGAGGACAACATGCGAACCGTATCCATTTTCAAAAACGGCAATAACCGTGCCATCCGCCTGCCCCGCGATCTGGATTTTGAGGGCGTCAGTGAGCTGGAGATCGTCCGGGAAGGTGACAGCATCATCCTGCGCCCCGTCCGACCGACCTGGGGCTCGTTCGCTGAGCTTGAGAAGGCCGATCCGGACTTTATGGCAGAGCGGGAGGTCGTTGTCAGCGATGAAGGACGATTTGACCTGTGAACAAAACTTATATGCTCGACACCTGTATCTGCTCATTCATTATGCGTGAGCAGCCAGAAGCCGTACTGAAACGTCTAGCGCAAGCGGTATTGCGCAGCCAACGCATCGTGGTTTCGGCCATCACTTATGCCGAAATGCGCTTCGGCGCCACCGGTCCGAAGGCCTCGCCGCGCCATATCGAATTGGTTGACGCGTTCTGTGCCCGTCTCGATGCCATCCTGCCCTGGGACCGCGCCGCGGTCGACGCCACCACAGACATCCGGGTCACACTGCGGCAGACAGGCAGACCGATCGGCCCGAACGACACGGCGATTGCCGGGCATGCCATCGCCGCCGGTGCCGTGCTGGTGACGAATAATACAAGAGAGTTTGCGCGGGTGCCCGGTCTGGAGCTGGAAGACTGGGTAAGGTAAATCACTGGTTTAATGGATTATATCTGAAATCTCCCGGTAGGTTATTGCAGCGTGCCGGATAATTTATTTTTGAGGGTGTAAAGACGATCAAATTCCGCATAAGGCTCACCCGTTTCAGCTGCGTGCCGGAGTTTTGCTTCCAGAAGGTCGGGCAATGCGATCCCATTACTCAATGAATGATAAAGATCATACCCACTGACACAGATAACCCGTTTCCCTTTACCGAAGGCTGTCAGACCTTCCGCAGTAAAACCCATCCAGCTGATAAACACGCCTCGTGTCCATGTAGCCTTGGTACTGAGTTTACCTTCAAAGACATGAAGATCTGCAGCTGGCGTCTTATTCTGATGCCACTTCGCCTCCATTAGATAGAATTCATCATTCAGCCGAAAGCTGCCATCAATCTGTTCGCCCGTGTTTCGAAAAGACGAACGGGGAGCAAGCTTAAATGTACTGAACAGTTCAGCCAGCCAGCTTTCAAACCGGAAACCCCGTGGATGGGGGGCCAGTGTTTTCATCTCGTTCATTTCGGCTATCAGTGAAGGCCAGTCGATCCCATGCCATACCTGGACGGGTTTAACGCCTTTGGCTGTATCAGCGTCCGTGTTTTCCAGACGGGAAAGCAATGCGAGATAGTCATTACGGCTTTGTTCAGCCAGCTCAGGCATGGACTCCGTTTTATACTGCCAGAGGGCACCAAGCACCTGCAGGGCGGTCTCACGATCCACCTGTTTAAGCAGGCATCTGACACGTTTGGCTTTTGATGTTCCCTCCTCCTGATAACATTCATCATCGATATCAATGTTCAATTCTTCATCAAAAAAAGCCGACAACGTGCGGTTAGAGAAATCCAATATCCAGCCAGGATCGCTCTCAAACACGAGATTAAACAGTCTCAGATCCTGCATTTTCAGTTTCACGCCAGCCTCCTGTTTTTTCACAGTATAACGGTATGAAATAGCAAGTGGTACAGAGTAAGTGTCCAGGTGCCGGCGTCTGCGTGTTCCGGCTTTGCCAGAAACCGGATCTGCCCGCCGGAAACCGGACATCCCCTGTATTATCAATAATACCAGTATTGTATGTACATCATGTATGTATTGTATTATCTGTATTGTGTGTATTATTTGTATTGTACTGTATCCATGTACTGTGCACTGTACTATACTGGGCGTATTCCCCCGACGCAGGAGTGCGACACGATGAAACCCTATGGCCAGTTCTGGTCCGCCGACGGCTGCACCTGCTCGCTGTGCCGTTCCCGCGGCTACCGCAAGGGCAACGGCTTTGACGCCGCCCGTCGCGCCAGCAAGCACCGCGCCCGCCAGAGCGCCCAACACCAGATAAAGGAGCAGTTGCCATGACCCTCCCCGCCCCTGAGATGGTCCGCCGTATCGAGGACGCTGCGGCGGCCCTCATCGCGGCCGGCACCCCCAACCCAACCAACGAGCAGGTACGCCAGCACCTGGGCGGCGGCTCGCTGTCCCATATCTCGCCGGTGATGCGCGCCTTCCGGACGCGGCTGCGCGAGCAGGCCGGCGAACCGGCACGCCCGCTGCCGCCCGCGCTGCTGCAGCTGCTGCAGGGCCAACTGGGGTTACTGTGGCAGACCGCCTGCCAGCAGGCCGAGGCAGACATGGCCGCCCAGCGCGATCAGGCCGATGCCGACATTGCGCAGGCGGATACCCAGCGCGACGAGGCACTGGCCCGCGTGGCGCAGCTGGACAGCGAACTGGCGGTGCTGCGGGAAGTGGTGACCGAGCGTGACCGGTTGCTGGACGAGGTGCGCGAGCTGCGCGCGGAAGCCCTGCCGCTGCGCGAACAGGTGGCCAGGCTGACCGCCACCGGTGAGCATCAGGCCGCCCAGCTGAAGGACACCAAAGCGGAGCTGAAGGCCGCCCGCGAGGAAACCCGCACGTTGCAGAGCGAGCTGCTGGGACTGGCCCGTTCCGCCCAGCACGGCGGGAAGGTGAAAGCATGAATGACGCGATAAAGCGCCGTATCCACGCTTTCCGCAACGCCCTGGTGCTGGCTGCCGACACCCGCTCGCACGAATGCTTTGCAATGGGTCGCTGGCGTTCGGAGCTGAATGCCTTTCCGCACGGCTGCTGCGAGCTGGCCAGCAACTTTCTGGCGCAGTACCTGCACGACAGCGATCCGAGCCTGCAGCCGCTCATCGTGCATATGCAGACGACAGACGATTTCCGGCAGGAATTCAGTTCGACCATC
Source organism: Pectobacterium odoriferum (assembly GCF_009931295.1). NCBI lineage: Bacteria > Pseudomonadati > Pseudomonadota > Gammaproteobacteria > Enterobacterales > Pectobacteriaceae > Pectobacterium > Pectobacterium odoriferum. The sequence continues at coordinate 18,098 of NZ_CP034939.1, forward strand.
CAATCCCACGTGATCGTGAAGCTGGGCGACGGGTACATCGATCTCACCCTCAACCAGTTTGAGGAATACAACACTCGGGTGGTGATTGAGGACAAAACCGGTGACGTGGGTACGCTGCTGAGAAGAATAAAACACTACGGCGGGGACGTGACATGTCGCGGCATTCAGCTGAATTCGGGAACGGAGGACGGCAGTGCGCTCTATGCATGGCTGCGGACCACGGCAGACAGTCTGCTGGCCCCGTCGCTGCCGAACCGCTAACACAGGAGAGCGTATGGGTGTAATGAACAGAATGATGGGGGTGAAAAGCGTGTTTGAGGGAACGATAATACGCACCGCCCCGGTGATGACCAGCGTGTCCGAGGTCGTTTTTTTTGGGGTGCGCTTCAGCGAACAGGAGGCGTGGATCCGGGTGGCGACAGACGACATCACGCTGGCTGAATGCCTCGCCTTCCTGCTGCCCGGAGATCGTGTCCGGCTCAGGGTACAGGGGAAGATAATACAAGTCCGCAGCACCTATCACCGGCTGGTCAGCGTGGAGACGATTTAACATGATGATGGTGATTGACTTTATCCTGAGTGTTTTTGGCATGGCGGTGTGCCTGTTCCTGCTCCTCGGCGCCGTACTGATCCGCATGGCGCTGCTCGGCACCTGCCTGATGGCCGCCCTGGTGCTGGCTGCGAAGGGAGTGAAAAATCTGGCCGGTGAGGCCAACAGCCTGGCAGGGACAATGGACGGCGCGGTCGCACTGATCGATACCCCGATGATGGGCTGGGTGTTTCTGGCGACGGCGTTACTCAGCGCCCTGCTGTTTTGTTACCAGTTACACACGTTCGGCGAACGATGAAGAGGCCAAAATGGCCTTCCTGGATAGCTCACGCCCCAGCAACAAGAATCCGTCAGCTTTCCTGCAGAACGGCGCCGCGCGCGCCGCATTTACGTTATCGGAAAAGGACATGCCATGAAGTTGAGTAAGGGAGAACGCAGACTCTATGCCATTGCGGCAGTGGGATTTGTGTTGATACTGCTGCTGACCCTATCGGGTCAGGCCGTGAAGAACAGTGATGTCGCAGCCTGGCTTTCGATGCTGTTCAATGCCGTAATGGCCTTTGCCGCGGTCGGGGCATTACTGACGGCAAGAAAATGGCTTCCTCAGATGACCACGCAGGAAGGTTATAAACTGGCCATCACTCTGGTGAATGAGCATTACATCTGCCTCGGCCCCGAAAACAGTATCCTGAGAGATGTCGAACTTCCTGTCAGGTATATTTGCCACCAGGTAGACAGAAGAAGCATGGGCGATTCCACTGCGACCATCGAGCAATTAATACCGGCGCTGGAGCAGGCCATCCGGCAGCACACCGCACGGCAGGACGCGATGAACCAGGTTCGTATTCAGCTGGGCACTTATGGTCTGTGTGAAGCCGATGCGTTTTATGATCGCTTCAAGACGCTTGATCACGCGTATATGAAGGCATCGGACGCGGCAGCAGAAATCCTGAAGAGATTAAAAAACACGCAGGAAACGCGAAAACTTTATCCGTCTACGGACTCACCGCTACATAGCCAGCAACTGGCTCGCGAGTTGTATGTAAAGGACATGGTTGAGGCCTGCGGGTTGTTTGAGGTGGTGAAGGCGCAGTTCGATCTCATGGTCAGCACCCATAAGGATATGTTCTCCCAACATCCTGCTATCGGAGAACTTTTTTCGGTGAAAAAGTGATGTACGCGCCTTCACTCGACGCGGAGACTATGAGTCATGATGAAATCTGACACTGATATTATGAACGTGCTGTACCTCCTGGGATTACCGTTATTTACAACGGCAGGCCTGCTTTCTGGCACCTTTTCACTGATTAGCCTGCCACTGGGCTGCTTTGTCTTGTATGACGGCGGGAACGAAGGGGGAGCCGCACTCATTTTAGGTCTGGTGTTTGCCGTGATTTGTTACTGGTGTTACACCAACCTGCGTTATGTGGTGCATCAATTACGTCAGCCTGCGTAGGCAGCACCTCGAGAAAGAAAACACCGCAGAGCGTTAACCAGACGCTCTGCGGCTGAGGGGAGATGATCGCTACATTCGCCTCATCAACCTGTCATGCGGTGAATGAGGATCTCAGTCCCTGAGCGTAAATCGCACCAAATCCATCACCATCTGATAATGCGTGTTTTGATTACGGGAAAGGCGCAGTCCGATCGCCCAGGCTTCATCGGCAAGATATATCACCTCCTCGCGGGTACGCTGCTCTTTATTCCGGGTTTGCCAGAGTGTCCAGATTTTATTTTTCGTGCTCATGTCGATCACCTCATTTCTGTGTTTGGTATGCCAGCCTGGCATCACGACCGGCGTTATGCCCAAGAAATGGGGGAGGGGAACAGCATCAGCCTTTCATTTTCCTTCCGTTACCGCGCATTCGCGGGCCGGTTCGCCAGTCTGACCGGATGGCGTTAGCCAGAGGACCCGCAGTTGGGAATCGATGTCCGCCACATCCTCCTCATCAGCCAGAAAGTAGAATTCCGGGATCCCCGCATATTTCACCACCTCATAACGATGGTTACCGCCGCCAAGAAACAGCCCGCCGAACTCATGCGCACCAAGATGAACCGGAGACAGTGGCCAACCGTGGCCAATGTGGGCGATCGCGCGTGCCAGCTTGCGGCTATCCAGTTCAGTCCACAACTGATCCGCTTCACGCCGGAATTCGGGCAGCATCAGCGGATCGCACTCTGCAAACGTGGTTTTGCCCAACACCAGTATCTGGGGTTCGCATTCTATCGGCTGTAGTACCCGTGGTTCAGGCGGATCAATCGTATGGCATTGTCCTGCCACCGTCAGATCCCAGTTGATAGCGACCAGAGCGGCCGTGGGCCATGTCTCAGGTGGGAGCCCTATCAGGGCCGACAATTCCGCGTCAGTGTAGCGATACGGCGATGTGTCCTGCTCAGCAGCCAGCCAACATTCAATTGCCTGCTTAAAAGTGATGTCTGACAATCTGTACTCCTTTATCCCGTGTTCTCACAGACACGATGCCTCTGATTCGGCGCATTACCGCGCAGAAGGGGATGCCCAGGCACCCCGCAGTCCTGCCTTGTAGAAGTGTGTCCGGCGTGTCTTAATTTGTTCAGTCGTCACCACATCAGGCAGATCCAGCGACACCATGGCCAGCGTGGCCAGATTGCTGTCCGTCAGTTTGAAACCAGCGGGCAATCCCCAGTGACTTTCTCTGACGTTCTCGATGCAGTTGAACAGTTCACGCAGGTAGTCCGGGACCGTTTTACCTCTGCCGTTCACAATGGCTTCATCGCTGGCCGACATAAAGCCAATTTGCGGACGTTCCCTGCCGACCTCAGCCAGAATCTCCTGCAGTGTAGGCCAGTATTTTCCGTCAAACTGTCCGCACAGGGCATCGAGACGATCGCGCAACCAGCCGGTATAGTTGCCATTGCTCTCACCAGCCGCATCCATCAGCTCAACAATGTGTGTCATGCGCTCTACACCGAAACTGTTGCGATCCAGGATCGCCTCGCGCGCTGCCAGCATCTGGGCCAGTGTATCAGCGTACTGCTGAATATCATCGTTAAGCTGTCCCAGCTGCTGCACATCGTCCTTCAGCTGCAAGGCATGCTCGGGTGTTCCAAAAGCGCCTGCGCAGCTCAGCTGGAACAGCAGTTCATGACATTGCTCCCCGTTTAACGTCTGGCGCGCAATGTTCTCCCATACCGGCCGCATTTCCGCCTCGCGGACGAGAAACCGGTCAAGCACCGGCCAGGTCGACATCCAGGTTTCCGACGCCTTCAACTCGTCGCGATACGTATTCAACAGGTTAATAACGTCGGCTGCGGTCGTGATCTTTGTCATCGTGTCTATCCTGAGTGGGTTACGTTCCTGATTATCGCCGTCAGCGCGGTGCGTGTCGGTAACGTAGCCGTGATTTTTTATCCCCGCCTGCGTTACCGGTTCGGTGTGCCGATCTTATTCCCCTCGGCAATACTGCACCATTGCACCGAGCGTCAACTGGAAAGCCCTTTTAGGCATTCACATTAAGAAATCCGGATAAAAGTTGCACAGGTTTTCGATTTACACTATCTTGTAACCATGAAATCGAAAACTCAGGAGGGATTTATGACGACGACAGCGCAAAAACAACAGGCCGACGATCGCGCCTCCGCCAAATATCACCATCAGGATAACGGGATCCCCGCTCAGCGCCTGCAAAATATTGTGCAGATAGTGGCAGATAACATTCGCGCGGGTACGACCCCCATCGATCCGGCCAGCATGGCCGAGACCGATGAGCTTTTTGCTGTGGATGTCCTGCTGCAATACCTGAAGAGCCGTGCCGTCAGTGGGATGACCAAGGAAAAACGCCGCCAACAGCGGAGGTTGCACAGTAAAGCCCTGTTTCTGAAAACGCTGGAACAAGACGGCGGCGTATACAATTCTGCCCAGGCGGCGGAGATACTTGGTAAAACCAAGACGACCGTCAAAACCTGGAGGGAGGCGCACCGGTTACTCGCGCTAGACATTGACGGTGAGTTTTACTATCCCGTGTTCCAGTTCACCGAGAATGAAGCGGTGTCTGAAAAAGGGATTCTGCGGGGGATCGCTGAGCTGTTGCCTAAATTACAGCACTTCAGTGACAGAATGCAGTATTCGTTTTTCACCGAAAATCGTAATACCGTCCTCGATGGCCTCACGCCAGCAGGGCGATCGTTTACCGTGGCAGAATTGCTCAGGAACAACCCGACAAAGGATCAATGGGCTGAGCTTGATCGGCTGGTTCGTCTCTACGGTACGCAGGATGCCGCATAAGAAAAGGGGGGATCCCCCTTTTTGTGTTACTTATTCATCAACAGGAATACCCAACTGGTACACCAGAATATCTGCTGCTTCCTGACCATCGATTTCAAAATCGGTGAGACAGGTCTGGCTTCGGGTAGTGGCCATCCCCTGACCTGACGGGTCATGATGCCAGATGACAAGGCATCGTTCCCCGGCCACATTTGACAGAAATGCCATTCCATCAAACCCTGCTGCATGAATTTTTTGGGCTAAAAACTGAGTCACGCGTCGGTCTGCAGTCGTTACCTCATGCAGCGTCAGCGAGCTGTGACGGACAAGTGCAGTCACGTCTACAACCTTGATGTCTTTTTCAATCACAACGGTCCCCATATAATATCTCGCGAGGTCCGACTCTTTTAGGCCTTTTATACCCTGAAACACTTCCTTCATCGCCGTGAGAGGAGAATCGGCCAAGTACATCGAGCCGTTCATCCCGTCAGAGAGGCTGTAACGGCGGTCATGCCCGTCACGATTGAAAAAGACATTGCTTCCGCCATGTTCACCCGGCTGAAGCCGAAACGTTTCCGGTCGTCCGCTAATGACTATCGCGGCTTGGTGTAGCGTTGCGTCCGGCATCTGTTGGATCTTCTCGCAAGCTGCCTTGTCAATTTCACTCATTTCTGGAATATCAGAATTTTCAGTGCGTTGATTTACTTCATCGTTTTGGGCGACCCCTGATTTGGTTTTCATTATTCAACCTGCCTTTTATTACCGGAAAAATATAAGCCATAGGCCTAATCTCCTGAGTGTTGTGTTTTTATCTGCCGGAAGCCCGGACAGACGCGTTACCCACCAATGTGTGCGCGGGCAGCATGAGAATAACTGATTAGAAAAATTAATCTAGCGAGTGACCAACGTTCTCTGGGGTAAACCGACAGAAGGAAGTACGTTAATACTCAATCGGTTATATTTCATACCCGATATGATAATGACAGATAAAAACAAAATCGTATCAGATATGATATTTATCAATATACAAATTATCATATCTAATACGATAATTATCCATGACTCAATTATCATTCACCAATAACCAGAAGGAGCCCATCATGGAGGAGGTTACGAAGGTGGCAGGAACGCGATCCGGAGCAGAATTAGCCAGTGAAGCGGCGGCGAACTGGTGCAAAACCCATCCGTCCTGGATCCGTATTTGCGATATGCCGGATGGCTATTGCGATACGCTCTATGTGCAATGGCATGAGCTGAGTGCTACGCAGCAAAGGCACTGGAACACCGAAGATGCCTACAATGAATATGCTATTAAGCGCTGTAAGGTGAAATACGGCCATATTACCGATAGCGGCGAGTTTGCCAGTACCACGCAGCCTATGCTGGGTAACACCATGATGGTCTTTCGTATTGGTGTCAGAACGGCTAATGCGCTACGTACGACAGTGCCTGCCGCAGCGACAGCAGGAAGCAATCTACACTATGCCAGCTAGCAACAACCGAATTAAGCGCGCTCCGCGCCGTCCGTCACCGCTGCAACGCGATATTCTGGTCGTGCTCGCCGCGCACAATGCGCGCCTCTCGGAGCCACTTCGCTCCCGTGACCTGGAAGACATGCTGGCAGCAGGGCGAGATCGACCCGTCTACGGCCCCAGTCTGCGCGACTCCTGCCGACGAATGGAAGCCGCCGGATGGTTGCGCCGGCTGCGGGCTTCAAATCAACAGCTGGCTTTAGAACTGACGGATGCTGGCCGTGAGATGGCACTACCGCTGCTGATCGCTGAGCAGCAAGCAGAAATCGCGCGCCAGCGTGCGGCAGAGGTTCGCGTACTGCCGATGCGGCCGGAAGAGAGGGAACGCCTCGAGCACGACGTCACCCTGAACGGCAAAGTATACCAGGCGTGGCGGGGGGATTTTGTTATACGACTCGACGGCGGCACCTGCCTGCAGCTCTGGCACGCAAACGGCCATCGCACGGTGATTGAAGGCGATGCACTCCAGGTAGCCGTGGCTTATCAGGCCTGTCACGATGCCGGCATGCCAGTGCAGGTTCAGGTAAATAACGCACCTCAATATGGCCAGACAGGAAGGGAGTAAAAGGCAATGACAGACTGTATACGTGACTATTTTGAATCTGCTGAAAATACCGCTATATCACGCACAAGAGCTCTGGTTGAGCTGGCCCGACACGGAATAACCGATACGAAAGAGTTTTTTGATGACCTTGGCGATCGTGACATTTATACAGCTCAGGAGGTGCTGATATGGCTCGGTTATCCCTGAAATCCCCCCAGGCTGAACGCGAAGCCACTCAAACCCGCAGGCTACATTTGATCACCACCTGCAGTAAAGGCAAAACCGCGCCCGCCGGTGACGTGATATTTCCTTATGAAACATTACCGATAGACGAGGCGATGACGATCTGGCGTCAAAAAGTGCAGACGGCCTATGCAACGGGCGGCGGCGTTCGTCCGACAGCTGCACTGTATTGCGGGGTTCACTGGGGAAAAGCCATTGTCCTGGCACAACAGTTTTCTCAGCTGGAGTTGTGGGTGATTTCTGCAGGTCTGGGGCTACGGCACAGCGCCGATCCGGCCGTACCGTATGAAGCGACGTTCAAAGACATGCCTCATTCCCCCGCAGTAGTCTGGGAACAGCTGACACAAAAGCCATTGCTGCCCGGGCGGTGTTCCTCACTGGCTATGCTGATGCGGCAGCACCCCGCAGACGGGTTCGTTATCGCCGGCTCACCGACTTATATTCAGGCTATCGAGCAAGACGTCAATGCAGGCATTGGCACGCTAACTGACGCGGCCGCACAGCTGACGATCGTCACGTCGCAGGCCTATCGCGGTTGTCTGTTACCGTACGTGATCTGCAGCAGCACAGAGATGCTTACCACGCTGCGTTGCAACATGACGAGTCTGAACATCAGCCTGGCTGGGACGATGATAGCACGTCAGCTAACTCAGACGCTTCGGTGAAAACTATGATAATTAACTTACCAAGTTGCCCATCTTGTGGCCGTGATAATATGTTTCACCGACTAAGCAATCCTGATCCTACGTCTGAAACTTTCATCCTGAATGGCTGGTATTGTGATGACTGCCAGGCTGGACCTTACCAATTGGGTCATTTCAGCGAAGCTGATGCTGCAAGATTTGCGCTGACATTACTCAACCATCCGAAAAGCTAATCTAGTTTTTTTATGTAGCGACCACTGATTTTTACAGACACTTGGACAGAAAATGATGCCATCTAGCATGCGGACATTTCTATACAGCCAGAAATCCAGAAAAACGCGCATTCCTATATCATTGATTTAATTGTTAAAAAGGTTCTTATAACGTTAATTATGTTAAATCACCTGTGGTGGTTAATAAGTTCATAAGTTACATCCACGTTACGATCAAGCATACACGGAACCCTATTGAGAGTATCGGAGTGATAAATGACGGTAAGGCTGTATTACAACGCTGCCGATTCACGCGCCAGAGCCAGCGCTCAATGGCACGATCACTGGATCAGCAAAAGTGGACTGAAAGCACGATACTGGACTGATAAAGCAATATCTCAGTTCCTCGGAAAGCCTCAACAGGCAGGTCCTATAATGGCGTGGACGCAGAAGGAAGTGCAGCGAGTCGAGAATACCCAGGAGTTTCAACAGTGGCTGGCAAATCGCCGCGAGTGGCTGAGAGCGCATGGAAAGTTATCTGAAGACAAATAAACCCCGTCGCGGTTACGAATTATCGCATTGAGGTTATCCGAATAAGGCTAAACGCCCTGAAAACACCGTATAGCATGGGAGTACCCCTATTGCTACAGGGGCTGTTTAAAAACAGCCTTACCGTACAATTATGCTCTATTTCTAAACTGACCCTACTACACATTCACAATTGTTTAGATATAAAATTATCCACGTTTCTTTCAATAGGTTCCTTTATGATCAATTCTACCTCGTGACGCTGCCATTCTCGTATTTCTTCATAGTTAATGTTTGCATTTCTTTCTAAGGAATCTCTAATTGCATTTTGTAAAGTTATAAAACCTAATCTATCATTCGGTTCGTACTTACATAATATAAAGAAAAGTTGACTTACCCAAGTTTCACGATCTTTAATAAAACGATAAGTAATGTAATACCCCAAAGTTGCTAAAGATAAACACAAAAACAAAATAATTAAAATGTTATTAGATATTCCTATTCGAAAATTTATAGATGTAATAAATGACACGGATAGTATTGATATAAAAATAATAAAAGGCATTCTTTCTAGCGGCCTGGTTCTACCTGACTCAATCCAACTTAGTATGGTTCCTATTTTTTGCAATTCTCTAAGTTTATTACTCTTGTTAACAACCATTATTACCTCCGCTAGCGGTTATAGATATTAATATTATTTCAATTTCATTGCTTTTTCGTTTTACGCATTTTCTCATTCTTATATTTTAATTTAGCTAAAACCTATATGTATTAATCTAAATCTTTATATTTAGTATTTTAATAAGTTTTTTTTCGTGCTCATCAATATTAATTTTTTTGTTATTAACATTTATATTTTTAATGCAGTGCTTATTAAACTCACTTATCACAACCCACGTTAGTAGAAATCCATTGTTTTTATCTTTTATATATTTAAAAAGAGCCTCCCTGTAATTATCACTACAACTATATAAACATTCTATTTCTTTTTCTGTCAACTCCCTATTTTCCTTCTCAAGGAAATAAAATAGAGATACAATGAAACAAATAAATAATAAAACATAAAATAAATAAACATTAGAAACACCAATAAGAACGTAACATCCACTAGATACCAAGTATGAAGTTCCTAATGAATTCATTATCCCCACCAACACGTTGAATGAAGAATTTTTCTTTACTTCTTTAACTAAACTTGAGGAAATATCTAAATCAGTAACTGCGAAATTAACTTCTTGTTTTTTATTTTCCATATCTTAGTCCCATAAAAATAAATACAGAGTAATTAGAACGTTTAACCATCTATCTTGATCGTGTAAAAAGATTGAAATGTAAATTTTTCATTATTCAATGAGATTATCACCAAAAACATATATGAAACCTAAGGTTACAGGCATAACTAATACCGTTGATGCACCATACCCTGCTAAGCAGGACAGTACCAAGTTCGATCAATATTTATCCCAAATGATAGTTCATCGAAGACAAACCATTATACATCACTTTTTTAAAATTCAACCCTCTTCGTTGTCAATAAAACCTTAAGTTTAAGAACTCCGTGAATTGATATTAAGGAAACGCATAAGTATAATTAAATGTTAATAATATGATTTTTAATTCTATAAACAGAATGGTTTTTTAACTAAAAAAAACAACAATCTCCTAAACTAAATTATTAATTAGCCGATTAATAATAACAGAAAAAGGAGACTATAATGAACACATTTCATACATTAACTATCGCACTTGCAAATAAAGACAAAACAAAAGCAATGTTTATCCTTCGCGACAAATCAGAATTTGCAGTAAAGAAAATACTTGAAAAAGCGAAGATAAAAATCCTAGGGTGCAGTGGGAAATTATTTTGGAGCTGGTTACAAAACTACATAATCACAGCATGCCGTCATGAGCAAGAGATAAATAATGACAATCAACCTCCAGTTAAAATTGAATCAAATAAACCCAGGGACGTTGGACCTGATAAAACTATTCGCCTTATTGGCAATGATCCTGGATCACGTCAACACATTGTTCCTCAAACCACAGATCCCGGAACTATATTCCTTGGGAAGAATAGCGTTCCCGCTGTTCACTTTCATATGGGCAATCAATGTAAACAGAAACCCAGCCCGATTACAAAAACGTGCAAACCGGCTTTGGGCCTGGTCGATACTAACACAACCCATCTTCACAATGACCTTCATCGAGCAATACCCTGTGTACTCAATGAACATATTATTCATTTTCGCCGGTGTGACGCAGCTGCTAGCATTGAGAGCCAAGTTTGGAGTAAAAGGCACATTTGCTGGAGTACTCCTACTACTTCTCATGCTTGTACCGCTCACGCCAGCGAGCTACGGCGTCCAGGGTATCGTTCTCGCAACGTCTCTAGCGGCATACTTCTCATATGGCCAAAGATATCTAAAGTACGTATTGATTTGCATTGCCGCGTCACTCCTTACGCTGAATGGCATCACCTATATAGGCTCACGGCCAGCCGACGTTATTCTATTGGCCATACTCCCAACTGTTTTACTATCAACATTAACAATCCCAGTAGCACAGCACCTTTCTTCTTTTACGCCAGAGAGATTCATGCCAGGCGGGTTCTTTTACTGGGCATACTCAGGGCATTTATTGATTCTTTGCATCTTGGCAAAATGCTTTTGAGAGTAATAAGTCTCGGTAAAAGTATTGCTCCTGATCGCAAGAAAGAACGTGATATTAATTCGCTCAGTAAGTCGCTTTGGGGGTTATGCGCGTAGCGCATGCAGGCGACAAATAATCTTATAAATACCATCAATGGTGGGTGTCGCCGGTAACGCGGCGTAGCCGCCCTATGCCGATAGGATTCGCCTATCGAGCCCTTCACCCTGCAAAGCCAAACCCGCTTAACGCTACTCAGGAGCCTCATTGCGCGGTCGGAGTGGTCCTGTCAAGGCAAAGCCGTAGACAGGGCGTATCTCCGCGTTAGCGTCCCGTTAGGGCGCTTACGAGCGTGTATACGGATATTGCCGCAACTTCTACTCAAAGCGACTCGGTATTTATAGTTACAACATCCATTTAAGCGTCTCTGTACCCCGGCTTTCGCCGGGGTTCGGGGGCGCTTTAGTGGGGCTGATGGCTACGGGTCTTTGGGGCCCACCGTTTACGGTGGGAGGTACATATATACTGAGCGGCGTGGCCGTAGGCCGCTGCAAGCGAAGACATATTCACAGAGCGTGAGCTCTTAAGTTTAATTTATCTGTAGATGATCTTTATAAGTCACTACGCATTTAACGTTCTGATTGCATATAAAAAAATATTCCATTTGCATTTATATGTGGATAACTGATGACAAAGGATCACTTTGGCGAAAAAAGGATCCCGCTATGTCGCTAAAATCACGAGTTGCTGATTAGAAAACGAGCACTTACGTTCTGCAGACGCAAGGAGACCTCCGCAGCGAAGCGGATTAAAAATAGGTGGAATACTATTCGAGTGGTTTGGCTACTGTGTGTATCCAGTGCAGGCGCTGATTAACAAGCTTACGGAAGCCATCAAGAGTTAGCCCCTCATGCTGCCCTTGTCTCATCTCATCTTGGATCTGACAGGAGATCATATGGCGCAAATCTGTGTCACTCTTGCGTTCTGCAAGTCTGGCCATCTTCTGCTTCCGGCGAATATCCTGCTCAGTTTTACGCTTCTGCCACGTAACCTGCATGAGTTTGTCTTTCTGCCGGCGCCTGGCTTCAGTTAGCGAAATCGGTTTTTCACCTTTCTTAACCAAGCCCTGATTGATCCATGCGAGCTGCTGGTTCCGTGCTTTATGCCATGCTTCAGCCCCACAACCAACCATATCAAAGAAAAGTTCAGTGACTTCAATGTCAGCAGGAAAATACTGGCGCGTAACTTTGTCCCAAACAAGCTTGTAGTTAATGATCCCGTAGGCAGCAAGATCATGAGCGGCTCTGGTAGCACGTGTAATTGATTCGTTCCCAGCTGCAGAGGTCGTTGATAATCCGGCTTCACGGGCCAATGTAGTAAATCCTACAGGAATGACACCACTAACTATGTTCAGGTGGTAAACCATCGCCTGAACGAGTGCATTCATGGCACGAGCACGGTGTTTATTGAAGTGACGCTGGCGAACGATACGTTCATGCGTCTTATGATGATAAGCATTAGTGCAGTAAAACCCAGCCCAGCGTGAAACGTCACGCTCAGAAAGGCGCTTTAAGAGTCGTTTACTGTACGCGGGTAAGTTGTGCTTATGGTGTTCAGGCCGAGAAAAAACCGGCATAGGATTAACCACATAGCACTGTCTTGATAAGAAATTACAATTTTTATTCACCCTCGCCTTTACTTATGGCGGCCGGGTGTTGTGTTATGAAATACATGCGTTATAATCCTTCACAGGCACGCGCCTGCTTTTGGACCCCCTGATATCTGACTGCTCCGCCAAGAACTGGTACAGATTTCGGGGGGTTTTTGCATTCTGGATCTGGCAATATAGCCTAATCCATTCCCTGGGCGTTTTATGGATACGCCCTATCCACGTTTTCTTTTCCTCATCCGGTCGCATTATCGGACAAGAAACACCCGTTTTAGATGAATATTCTAAAAAAGGTAAAACTTTCAGTGAAATGCCTCACCACAGGCTTCACACAGTTTTTGAGTCTACCGCTTTACCTGCTTTTTATCTACTGCAACTGTGTAGAGAATAAACGGTCGGTAAAAAAATAAATCCAGATCAAAAAAAACCGTGATGAACCACTCATTTTTAAGAAAATTACAACACTAGATAGAACGACATTTCTGGCATATGTCGGAGAATAAATTCCGCCCCGTTATTTCCCTAATTTTTTCGCCTACAGATCGTCCCCTTTTTTATGTTATTAGCCGGTTGTGGTTTTCGGCGTATTTATCCTCGACGTAACTATACCGTCACGGTGCGAGAGCTATGCTGCTACGAGAACTAAACCGCCTCTGCAAGATGCGTGTGCTGGGTCGCTGGCCGTGATTCATGTTTACGAGCAGTTTACCGAACTGGCAGCCCCCGAGAAGATTTTCGCGTCGTGACCACCGATCCTTCCCCTATTCCCGCGTCGTGACGACATGATACGGGGTATCGCAAACGTGAGCACTAGGCCCAAGATAACACGCATACCTACTTTCCCCTGTAGCACCGACTTCCTCCTCTGGAAGTCGCACATCGGTTTCATATGCTCATGCAGCGTAAGGTGTATCGATAAGACTGTTCTTGATGCAATACTAGTGCTTCAGAATGAGTATGGTGAAGTCAGTATGATTTTGGTTTTGAAGGCTGATAATACTGAACATTAGGGATTATTTAAATGGCATACAGCAAGTGAAAGACGTCAGTGTTGATACTGATATGATCGGCCAACTGACTGAATCAAAAAAAAGCCGCCCCGAAGGACGGCGATACAATGCAGGTGATACGGTGATTACAGGCTGAGATCCTGCTCAAACAGGCTGTAAATGTGACGGGCCACGATTTATGGATCTGCAACTGGCGTTCCCCGACGTTGCCCAGGAGCTGGCAGCGTTCGACGCCGCCGACTGACCGCCTCCGGGCGGTTTTCTTTGGCCGTTCGCCCGGATTCGGGTTTACGGATAGTCTGCCGGAACGAAAAAACCGCCCCTTTCGGAGCGGCTGATCAGGCGGTTATGCTGGCTTAGGGTTGCCCACTGGCGCACCGCCGCCACTTGGATCTGGCGACGGCTTCAATAACGAATCAACCGCATCTGATATCACGGTTTTCCCCGCCGCGATATCCAGCATCTGGTCAATTCTCCCCGCCGCTTCGCGCAAGCCATCCGTGGTGTTCGGATTTTGCATGTGCTCCTGCATGGCTTCTGCAATTTTGGGGATCGTTATCCCTGCCTTTTCTGCCCGTTTAAGGGCCTTGATCTCCTTCGCCGCCCTGGAGCGCTGTGAAGATTTAAGTATGCGCATGTCCATTGAAACTCCTGTGAGGCTATCTCAAGCCTGATGTTTTCTTTAGTGTTCGCCCGAAGCCCGTTACCGCACTTCCTTTCTTTTAGTAGCACAATCAGGCGCAGTAAGAAAAACGATTTTTGTTGTAACTTGCGGTGTGCTGGCCGGGATTCGGGTTTACGGGTAGTTCACCGAACTGCGCGAACGTCCTTTCACGTCCGACGCTCTCTGGTTGGGGCCTACTGGCCGTCATCAGTCAGGAAAAGGGAAGGGAACAGCAAAAAAAAACCGCCCGAAGGCGGCTAAAAACCCGAGAGTTTTTTATGATCCCATTAAAGGAACCATTTGATTAGTTCAAGCACCGCAAGAACTAAGTTCAGGATCACTATTGCTAGCTCTACCATCACCCGCACCTCTATCTCTATGGTGCGTAGCTACTTAGCAGTCCCCTATTCCTCTATTCCGCCCATCCAGGTTATGCCCTTCGCTTTTGCTAAGAAGGAAGTTCACCACGCCACCGCCCAGGCTGTCGGCCTCACCCGTTACAGAGGGCTTGCATTTCAACATCTGACTTTCGACAAAAACGACATTTTCGCTTATTACCGACCGTTCTGATGCAAAACACTGGATCACTACTGCTAATTCAGTTCATTAAAGGAGAATTCAATGGCAACTGAAAGAGACGGTAACACTGGCTTTATCTTCTTAACACGGTGCTGATTATATTAGCTATATCCGAATTCCGATAGGGCATTTGCTCATTTTTGAGCAACGGATTATAATAATGGTGCTAAGAAGGAAGTTCACCACACAACAGTAATACCCCAACCGCTTCTCAGGCGGTAACCCCAGATAAAACCCCGCCCCCGCGGGGTTTTGTTTTTCCTTATTCCGGGAGCGCTGAACATGGCTACAACAACATGTGATAATGAAAAATGCGGTCGATCTATTGAATTTAGTCTGGGTGACCTTGATTGTGTATCCAATGGTTCATCCGGCACTCACACCACGTCATACACCTACAGCGGCGAAGTGAAATGTAAGGCGTGTGGCAACACTCAAGACGTCAGTGTTGATACGGATGAGCTGGATGACACCGGCGAAATTTTATGATCGGCCAGCTGACTGAATCAAAAAAAGCCGCCCTGAAGGACGGCGATACAATGCAGGTGATAGCGGTGATTACTGACTGAGATCCTGCGCAAACAGGCTGTAAAGGATGCGTAAAATGCCCGCTTCTGTCAGGCGTTCTTCTGCTGGCGCATCTGATTGCTGATAGCCAATCAGCAGGCTCCAGTCCGTATTTTTTCTGTGTGTAAGCGTATAGAGTTCCTTCAGGCTAGAGGGGGCGGCTGCACCACTGACAGTCATTGTATTGCCCTGCATCCTATGTTTTTGTATGCCCCGTACAGCAATTTTGATCGTGCTATCGGAGACAGTGATCTTCCCATCAGGCGCAAAGGTTAACGTCACCCTGTCACTTTCTATGGTCACTACCTTAATGCTCACCCCTGCCTCTGCGTCATTACGGAAGCCCAGATCGCCGGTTAACTGGTACGTGACAGGTTTTTCGGTCAGCACTAAGACTTTATCCAGCCCGATGCTCTCGGCAGCGGCGGTGATCATCTCGGCGAGCGTCGAGAATGCCTGCCCGATTTCCTGTTTCATCTTCTCTCTTTTTTGTTCTTCCTGAATGACCTTATTAACGAGTAGTTGAAGATCATTGACATAATGCTGATTATTCGCATTGGGGTTTTTCATTACACTCATGACCGCTCCTATGGAAAAAATAATAGCGCACGGAGACACGTCGACTGTGCGTGTCACCGCCCGTCAATATAATTGCAGAGGGGGAACGCGTCTAGGCAGGGAATGGAACTTGATCCCGTCTGCGGGTCATTGACTCGGATTCGGGTTTACGGGCGGTTTACCGAGCCACGCGCCCTGCCCTCTCATTCAGTTTTTTTCACGCCGCGATTTACTGCCACAATAAACTCTAACCTGCTGTTTTACCTGAAAACAACGCCGTGCCTGGTTCGCGCTCGATGACGTTGGCCAGCGGCTAAAATTAGCGACCGGCGCAGACAGTCATTCAACCAATTTGAATCCCCCTCACCCGACCAAACGGGCGCCCATTTCGGCGCCACGGCCCCGCCCGGACTGGCCCTAATCCTCCCCGCGCCGGTGTTGCTGTCACCGATCATCACATTCGGTAAAATGTCCCATAATGGAAGTTTAACCGAACGATATTCACGGCCAGCGGGGTTAATGTCGATGACAGCGCTTCTCCCTCTGACCTATCATGATGAAAACACGGCATCTTGCGGAGATTTAAAAATTGCCTCATTTCCCCCGTGAAATTTCGCAGATTTTACGTAGCGAGATCGATACCAACGCGACCTAGGCGGAAAAACGTGAAGTGCTCGCCGCAGTCTTTGACTAGCGAAGTCTGTCAAAGCGAGGAAGCGCAAGAACACTGAAAGCGAGGAAAAGACGTACACTCATATCTAATAAGCTATAACCTATTCTGCTTTTCGAATAGCAGCCATGAGTTGCTGCTTTGTCGGTACTCCTGGGAAGACGGTTATCTGAGAAGGCATAGCGTTAGCAGTAGGCATAACAATTACACCTGGAGTCCCTGTAAGCCCGAGGGACTGAGCTAGATGATCATTCCTTTCCAGAACCTCGTCGTACACGTTTGAAGAAGATACACTGTAGCCGGCAGAATTTGCGGCCGCGTCTATATCATTACCTGTCAACTCCCCATTAATGTGGCCAATCTTGAAAAGGTTGTTGTGAAAAAGGAGATAGGCTTTCTGGCCTTTTTCTTTCCAAACCTCAAGTCCACGTATAGCAGCGTTCTTCGAGTTCACCCACTTGCCAGCAAATATAGGCCAGTCTTTAAACACGAAACGTACATCTTGGTTTTGTTCCATAACGCTCTCCATGACAGGAGCCAAACGACTGCAATAACCACATTGGTAATCAAAAAACTGTACAACAGTCACCTTCGCGTTATCTGGTCCCGCCACTGGAGTATCTGCATCGCTGACCAGGCTTTTCTGATGCTCCATGACTTTTAGCGCAAATACCTTCTGCTCTACCTCTTGCTGCTGCTGTTGAAGCCTTTGCGTTGCCTGAACAATCACTTCGGGGTGTGACGCCAGGTACTCTGCTGCGATTTTTCCGATTTGTTCCTGTTGAGCTGGGGTGAATTCAATCGCCTGAGCTGATGTATGGATCGGGGTACCGAGAATCATGTATGTTGTAACTAAAGCTATAAGATTTACCTTGTGTTTCATCTTGTCCTCACTCGTCGGTTATTTTTCTTTCTGGATGTGGCGATGATGGCCAGGTTCATCCAATGTGACTATTCTTTCCTTGGCCTGCTCCGGCTCTTTGTAGCGCAGCTCCGTGGTAGCTTGTTCAGCAATCTCGGAAGCTATGCGCGCAGCATGAAGCAATTCAGGATTTTGATTAGGCTGTTCTGGTTGGTTTTTATCGGCGAACTGTGCAGCAATCTTTCGTTCAGCGTCGTCGATCATGGAATTGCCAACCAATTTCCTCGCTGCAAGCTCAACTGAGTCTGCATTTTTTTGCAGATCTTCGACTGACAGCTCAGGTAGATACACAGATTTTTCATCCTCCGGAGGGAGCACAATACGTTCGACTGATGCCTGTTGTCTTTCACTAACACCTAACTGTTTAGCCGCTTCCAGACGCTCAGCCATGTCAAGTTTCTGCATATCCTCCAACGTGCGTTCTGTTGCAGAACTATAATCTTGGAAAGGACTTTCTGTTACATTTTGAGGCAATCTAACATGCTGTTCTTCTTCAAGAATGTGCTGAGCTTTTATCATATCCCCAGCTTCATAATTACCCCGAGTAACTTTCAATAAATGGTCAGTAACCTGTTCCTTGCCTGTTTGCCATACGACACCGTCATTAGGGTTGTTTCTGATAGCCTCTAATGCACTGGAGATGTCCTGTGTGACAACAGTTTTACCAGAGAGGCTACGTTGTAAAATAGCCCCCTGAGCTCCTTCCGTAGCAACCATCCTTATGTCGCCCTGTGTCAGTTGGCCAACTGAGTTAGAGATAATAGAGACCAAAGCCAAACCAGCACTTTTACCGTTCCCATCATAAAGTGGTAGTGCCATCGCTGGTTCTGGATGCCGCCGTGTCGCCGGTATAATCCGGGACGTCATATGATGCCCCCCCATCCCCTGATGGCGAATCCAAGCTCGCCCTATGGCCGTTCGGGATAAGGGTTGTCCCATAGCCCATATCGCTTTAGCTTGCTGGCGCTGAGTTTCAGGTTTAAGGGCATCATGGGCAGTTTTCACCTCAGTCTCGGGTGCTTTAACGCTTGAAATCCACTTCTTCAACCCATCGGTGTAAATCTGAACATGCTCTTTTGCTCGAGAGACTGAAATATAAAAGGCTCTGCGAGTTGCCAGGTTTCTTCGTCCACCTTCTGTACCTTCAAGCGAGATAACATAGTCGCTGCTTGCGCCCTGGGCGCCATAACCAGTAACAGCCCACGCGTAGTCGATATGCTGCTCTGATAACGCTTCGTTTGGATTGATAATTTTCTGGCCATTCTTTCCCTCCAGCAACAAATCCCCATTATCTTTTACTGATACAACCTTAAATTTCTCATTCCCTTTCTGGCCATTATCGTGATCTGATGCAGTAAATCTGATTTGGTCACCCGCCCGAACCTCCAAATGTTCACGCTTAAACAGTTCAACATCCCCGACCAGAAGCTCTCTAGGCGAATACATTGCAAGACGGCCATTTTCATCACGCAAACTAATCATTGAACCATGGGTATCAACAGCTATAACGCTTTGATATCGATCGCGTTGTTTAACGACCATGCCTGCTTCCCATGCCTTGGTTTTGTTAAACTCATGCCGCGTGTGCTTAATTTTTTCCAATACAGGCAGAACGACCGCTTTCTTTCCAAGCTCCCCCCTATCAACCAATTCATCATGGATCATACGGTTTACTGATTTCCGATCGTCGTTCAGTTGAGTGATAATCAGCGTCTTAGCCCGTGCTTCATCAGTCCTGTTTAGCCAATCATCGACAACGGCTTTTACAGGTTCTTTTGTTTCAATCAAAGAAGAAGCAGGCTGAGCAGCACCAGACATTCGAGGGACTTTATTAGGGCTAACGGTCGATATTCTCTGCAAGGCTGCATCGATTCGATTATCAATAATATCAGTGACCGCATTTTTTAACTGCACATCCCGTTGGCGAACAATTTCTTTCATTATTGCCACATCCATCGGGCTACGTTCTTGAACTAATTTGAACGGTGCGCCTGAATCTACAGACTCAAATTGATCGACGTCCCCCATTGAAACAGCTCTCCCACCGCCATCACGAATCGCTACATACGCAGCAGCCGTATCCTGAAGGCCAACCATTGAAGATTCATCAATAAGGAATACTTTGTCCCGATAGTCCGGCTTTACCCCTAATGAAACCTGTTGATCGTGGTCGACTAAAAATGATTTTACCGTCTGAGAGGGGAGCCCAGTATCACTCATCTCCTTTACTGCCTGATGCGTTGGGGCAAGCCCTTGTAATATTGGACGAGCATCTTCAGATAAAGTACCTATAGCAGTTTGCACTGCCTTCAATTGTGTCGTTTTACCTACGCCAGCATACCCCTGGATACCGACGAACTGATCCCGCGAGCCTAGTATCAGTAGAGCACTTTGCTTTTGCCCTGCCGTTAATCCATCAAGTAATGATGTATCTACCGTTTCTAGCAGGGGTTGCTGGGAGTTTTTCCCCTCATCGACCACCCGGATTATAGATTTTTCCATTTCCCAGGTTGAACGAGCGATCAGCCGCGTTTCACCTTTTACAGCCACTGACATTAAGTCACCGTTCTTGATCTGATCGGCTATCTCTGCACTGATAAGGCTCGGTTTGTTGTAGAACTCGCTCGCAGAATCCAGCAGCTTTAGCTCACTGAACGTTACTTCACGTTGTTCTGCTATTGCCCTCGTCACTGCCAGTTTCACTTCAGTCAATACACCGGATTGCAGTGTCTGAACGGCATCACTCAGTTCTTCCTTCCCACTCAATTTCTGAACCAATGAGATAGGAGAGCTCTGGTTATTCATTCTCTGCAACCGAGATTCCACTTTATCTAAGGTTTCTGCCGTGAAAATCTCCGCCCGCTCGCCAGACTGCGAGAGTGAGTTTATCATCCGTGTATTAATGTCGCGTGAGTTCAACGTAGCCAGAACAACCCCCGATTCATTATCACGACTTCCTGGGGAAGCAACGTATCCATGGGTTATGTACAGTGGTTTATCTGCAGGAAGGGTGAACGTCTTACCTTTGCTCTGGACCTCGATGCCCTTATCAGAGACACCAGTAACTATCATACGGTCTTTTGCTTTAAGACCGGCCTTCTTATCGGCAGCGACGGCCAGCAATTGCTCCCCTGAATTCACTCCAATAATTTCGCTGTTGTATAAACGCCAGTCAGCGCTAAGTTCACTAATCTTTTGTCGCGTCAGCACACCGTCGCTATCAATAAGCGTCAGTACCTTTGTTTCCTCATGAACCCTATCAATCACATAATGGCGAGTCTGTTTCGCGTCGCTCCGATCTTCTAATACCTGACCCGCCCGATAAGAGCTAAATTGCCGCCTCGTTTTACTATCAAGATATACTGGTACCCGAGACTCTATTTTTATGCCATCCCGTTCCAACTGCCCTGCGTTCTGAAGTGCATCCCTGATTAGGCCAGTAAGGTGCCTCTGTTCTCGCTGGCCAACAGCAACTGCGGTTACTGGCTTATCACCGGCACTGAGCTCTGCATACCTATTCGCCAGCGCTTCGTACCGATCCCGCTTATCAGCAATACTAATCACAGACGTCTCTAGGCCGGAATCTGGTTGAGTCAGCTTGCTGCGAGTGACGCCGGCAGATTCAAGAACCGACATAGCATTACCGTTAGCCTGCCGTGATGCGCTATCAAGAAAAACTAACTGCGCATCCTTTTCTCTGGCTTCACCAATCAGCACCAGAGTCTCCTTCAGCCCCAATTTTTCAGCACCTTCGATAACAAGCGTGCTCTGTGGCTTCAGACTGAAATCCCCACTCAGGATATGTTGGCGACTAATAAGGCGATCTTTTAACTCAGCTGAACGACCGAGGGAGATAGCGCGCTCTGCTGAGCTAGCCAGTACACGAACATCACGGCCATTCGAGCGGGACACTTCAGTTATTTGATCTGCCAAATCACGGATAGCCGCCACACCAGATGGCGCACTCATCAAGACGATAGAGTCTGTTTCAACGACTTTCAGTTGCACTGGAGTTTGTGTTTCACGCGCAGTGAAACTCACCACCTTACCGTCTCTGAGCAAATCTTTACTTAATGCCTGGATCGACAGCTCATCCAGCAAGTGAATACGCGACGTAAACACCCCCTTTTCGCTGTCCAAAGGAATAATCAGCCCCTCTTTCAAGGCATCATCAATAGCCCCCTTAAGCTCAGTAATTTTAGGCAGCGAGTCGCTAAACTCAGTAACAGTTAACATCAGCTCACCCCAGGTAAATCGTGTTTTACTGTCGCTTAACTGTGAGATTGCCATCCTGACTGCTTCAGAGAACTCCTGCCGGACTACTGTAGGTGGGGTTGGGTTAGATGGTGTGGATTTTTGGCTCACCTGCTTTAAATTGGAAGCAGCAGGCAAACTGATATTTAAGTTCTCACGTTCAGCCGGCGCGGCTTCCTTCTCTACTACCTCTGATATTGTAAGCGTTGTTTTATTTTGGTCATGACTGCCTGGCTTAACTTCACTTTGGTTAGGCAAAGTAGCGTCCAACGGCTTATCTTGTGTGGAATACACTATTTCTGGTTTAGTAACTTCCGTTTTTTCCGACTGCGGCTGCTCTTGAGAGGGACTGGGTGGGGTTTCTCGGGGAATGCTGTCAGTAGCCTTATCAGGTGTTGACGCCGCTGGAATATCTGGTTGAGGTTGTTCAGGTTCCACTGGCTTGACGCTGTCTTGATATGCCTTAAGATCAAACCCCTTCTCTTTCATCTGCTTGAGCCAGCGTTCCATAAGCCTAAAACGAGATGGATCAACCTTAGCCTGCCTCGTATCTTTTGCTGCAACGTCCCGGCTTCTTAGTGTCGCGTCAGCACCAACAGCCCCCTCGATCTCTTTTCCTCGAGAGGAATACTCGTCCCGAATTTCCTCTGGAACACCTTTAATCTCCCACATACCATGCTTACCAACGACTTCAACTTCATGGCCTAGCGCCTCGACCTGTTCACGCAGAGCACTCCTGTAGATCTTGCCGAGTGTCACCTGCATCTTCATGACGGTTTCTATAAATCCCGCATCATGGATGTAGTCTGTGGCCAGCGCTTTCCATTTTCCACCCAGCTCGGTCATATTGGCTACAAGGAGGTGGGTGTGAAGTTGTGGGTCTAGGTTCCTGGAAGTATCATGAGTAAACGCAGCAGCTACCATCTTTTCTGTTGGTATAATCGACGTTACACCGTCCTTTGTTTCACGGGCTGATACCAGCTTCTCTACATAACTTGCAGCTACTTTTACAGCCTGATTATGAGCTTCCAGGAGCTTCTTATCTCCGCCGATCAATACCAGAATAGAAACACTTTTTGGCGCGGAGAAAGTTAGGTCGTGCCCAGGGCGATGGACATGATTTCCGTTTATTTCCTTCCCAAGCCGCGATCCATCTGGTAAACGCCCCTCGAGAACGCTGGTTAATGCATCACCTTTAACCGCCCCTTCCAAACCCAGTTCTTTAGCACCTTCCCCAAGCCAGAGACTTTGCAGATTTCCAAGAAAGTAGTAGTTATCCGAGTTGCTATAATACCCCGCAGCGCCTCCTGCAGAGGCAATAGGTGCAACTGACATCATCGGCTATACTCCTCATCAATTTCTACGTTTTGGTAATCTTGTTCATTGAAACCCGGATCATCCGGATGCCGATGCCGGAGGATGTTTTCCTCTTCCTTCACCATTTTGTAATTAGCCTGAGTCTCTGGGCGCTCAACGTCCTGTTTAGCGATGTTTCCTTGAACTCCAGACGCCGTTTGTAGCTGCACTTTTCCATCAGGAAGCTGGGTAACCTTCATATCCAGAGACATGCTTTCGCCGCCATTCTGAGTACCTTCTTCCGTATCAGCAGCCGCCACAGCAGCCGTTGTCTGTTGCCGCTTCCTCAACAATTCAAGAGCTTTTCCGACGCTGACGTTTGTCTGTGTTTTAGGTAACTCGGCCGATGTACCTGTCTCAGGAGCCGGTATCGAAGAAGGGATCGCAGATTGTGTAGAATGTACGGCTTGTTTAATCGTTACGGCGTCACTTACTGGCTGTGGTTTAATTTTTGGATTGCCTTTCCTTGTAGGAGTTAGCACTGGGCTAGATGCTGGCTCATTTTTAGGTAATTGATGGGTTCCTTCTTGGCTTGTACCAGGCTCTTGGTGCAGCGCTTTGGGAGGGTTAACATGCTTTTGTTCTGGCTCTGAGATCGGAGGCGTTGCTTGGCCGGAAGACTCCATAACTTCATCACCAGTCGGAAAGCTCAGCCCTGCTAACGCAGTGCTTCTTTCATTATCACTAATGACCTTCTCCAGCTCTGGACTTAGGGCATCACGAATGTTCCGCTCAATCAGCCCAGGGTGTCTTTTTTTGATTTTTCGGTACTTCAGGCCAATCCTTACAACCGGATAATCACCTGGCAGGCGAACATAAAACTTCAGGTTTGACAGCTTCATGATTTCGTCGTAGTCGACAATAGGTTGACTTACTTTGTCCTTACCGATCGAAATACCATCACGTACCTGGTCTAAACCGAAACTGTTCTGTTCTTTCGCTTCCTTCCGACGTTGTTTACCCAGCTCTTCCTCTACCTGCAAAGCCATCTCTGCACTCGGCGAACGGCCGTACATGCGCGTGTTCAACAAATCGAGCATGCTCTTCGCTAACTGCGGCCCGTATACGTGAGTCAGTTGGGCCATGTTCTGGATCCCTAGTACAAAGCAGCCCCCAAATTTTCTTGCCTCAGACAGAGTTTCATTGAATTCAGGGATACGTTGCAGGCTGGGCGTTTCGTCCATGATGAACCATACGCGGCGATCGTAATTCTCCCCCATGCTCTGTAAGAGGAGCGTGGCTTGCGACATCCAGAGTGAAATTAATGGGCGAACACTCTTTCTGTGACGGGCCTGAGTAGAGATAAATAGCCAGCTGTTGTCATAATTCTCATCCGTCATCCAATTACGAATAGTGAATGATGGTCTTTTGCCATCATCCAAGCCTTGCAGATAACGCAATGCTTTCGCATAGTTGGTAACGACGGAGCGAATTGATATCGCCGTCTTCTCAATTTTTTCTTCAACCAGATTTGCTGACGGCGTATTTACCAGATATTCCCTCAAACTCTTCATGCTCAACGACAATAAAGTCATGAGGAATTTCTCAATGCTCCGATCTGGATCTTTTGACATACGAATAGCCAGATCAGCCAAAATAGTACGGGAACTGGATACCCAAAATGGGTCAGAATCGCCTTCAACCGGAATAAGACTTGCTGCCATATTTTCGTAATCCACAACATCAACGCACTCTCCCCAAAAATCCCAATTGGGGCAGCGGTCGTCATGAGAATTAAGAATAAAGTCAGTGCGAGGGTTGTAATGCGTTTCTGTAAAGGTACAGCCTGAATCATAGATAATAGCGCGGTCACCACGTTGGCGTATGTAATCTAGCAGCCAGCGAATTATCGTTGATTTACCAACCCCGATTGTTCCATGAATAAGGAAATTCATGATCTCCGCATGCCGTACCATATGGAGGTCACCAACACGGAGATCAGATAGCTCACGATTTTGACGAAGCATTTTATTCACTACCGCAGGGCTATCAGTAAGTTTCATACCGGATATATATTCGTCTTCACTTTCTTTACGACCAACACGTGCGACATACCAACCTACTGCTATAAAAACGAACAGACTAAAAGTGCCACTCGCCAACGCTGCTAATTTTAAATAGGCGAGTGATTCATCCCCCATCGCCTGCATGTAAGGATCCGACACCATTTGCTGAAGTGTCATTTTAAGTATTAAGTTTGTGTTTGTTTTGGCGTAGTAATAGTGGATATCATATACCTTGCCCTTTCCAACAGGGACGAGGTCAGAAAAGCTATGGTTTAGCTCCGCGTACCAGTACCACGTTCCGTTGTCTAATACTTCTTGCGGTATGCTCCACAAAAATATAGCACTCCCCAGAGCAAGAAATAGTATTAATATCCAGTATCCAATCCAGTTATTTACTTGAATGAACATACGCCAGCGGTAAGCGGTCATCTGACCGCCCTGAGTCAGGTCCTTTCCTATGAAGCTCATATAATTGATATCCAGACGACATCACAATGCTAAAAAACGCTAGCACAGTGATGCTTATTGAAATAAAAAATGAGAATTTACGATTTAATAATGTAAATGAAGAATTTTAATTCATTAGGCCCTATTAAATAGTTTTTTATTTATCGCTAAGAATAGGCTCCGCATTAGATGTTTTATTGAATTGGAAATAATTAAAGAAAGTAAAGTTGCAACCAACCCTAGAAAAACGAAGACCATTAAAAAAAATACAGAATTGATTACAGTACCCCACTGAACTAACTCAGCCACTTTCATCGCTTCTAAATATGAAAACAATAATGACTCACTTAGCTGCCACTGGATAACCTTTTTACCTATGTATTCCATCAAAATTAATGACCACGAAATGACGTACGCAGGAATAAAACAGAATTGATATAGTGAAGTTTTCATTATTACCCTTAAATAATTACATTCATCTCCCCCAGTTCATAGTGAAGACGATAGAAATATTATTAATTAGAAAAAGAAAGTGTTTATAACTAGATTATTTAAGATAGGAAAAGCTATAACTCAGCAAGAAAAACATTACTTTAGTTTATATTGGTAATATTTTCTTACCAACCTCCTGCAAGTCCAACGCCCATCGCAGTGTTACGTGAAGAATCCCAAGAAAAATTCACTCTCACGTTAGTATTAAGTGAAGTCTTATATTGGACACCGGCTGCTATTGCATTCCCATTCTGATAATTACCAACCCCAACACCATATGAAAAGGTATTTTCAGCAACATAAGGAATCGAGGATATCGCTGTAACTCCTGCAATAGCTGCGTTTAACCGTGTATTGTTTTTGTCTATTTTCTCATTCATGGAATTGAATCTATTATCAATTTCACTGAATTTTTTATTATTACCTGATTTAACTTGGCTAAAAGTCCAATCAGTATAGCCGTTAGCCGATGCCTGTGCGCCTGCTGCTGCAGCTTCAGCATATTCATTGGCTGAATTCAGCGTACTGGCGGCGGATGCATCTGCATAGTTTTTGGCAGAGCCGATCGCCTCAGACTTTGCCGTAGCGGTTGTGTTGTCGGCATAGCTCTTCGCTGTGGCCGCTGCGGCGTCGGTATAGCTCTTGGCAGAGTTGATGGCCTCCGACTTGGCCGTAGACGTTGCCGTGTCAGTGTAGGTCTTCGCTGCGGCTGCTGCGGTATCGGTATAGCTCCTGGCAGAGCCGATCGCCTCAGACTTGGCCGTAGACGTTGTCGTGTCAGCGTAGGTCTTCGCTGCGGCTGCTGCGGTATCGGTATAGCTTCTGGCAGAGCCGATCGCCTCAGACTTGGCCGTAGCGGTTGTGCTGTCGGCATAGCTCTTCGCTGTAGCCGCTGCGGCGTCGGTATAGCTTTTGGCAGAGCCGATCGCCTCAGACTTGGCCGTAGCGGTTGTGCTGTCGGCATAGCTCTTCGCTGTAGCCGCTGCGGCGTCGGTATAGCTCTTGGCAGAGCCGATCGCCTCAGACTTGGCCGTAGCGGTTGTGCTGTCGGCATAGCTCTTCGCTGTAGCCGCTGCGGCGTCGGTATAGCTCTTGGCAGAGCCGATCGCCTCAGACTTGGCCGTAGCGGTTGTGCTGTCGGCATAGCTCTTCGCTGTAGCCGCTGCGGCGTCGGTATAGCTTTTGGCAGAGCCGATCGCCTCAGACTTGGCCGTAGCGGTTGTGCTGTCGGCATAGCTCTTCGCTGTAGCCGCTGCGGCGTCGGTATAGCTTTTGGCAGAGCCGATCGCCTCAGACTTGGCCGCAGCGGTTGTGCTGTCGGCATAGCTCATAGCTGTGGCCGCTGAGGCGTCAGTATAGCTCTTGGCAGAGTCGATCGCCTCAGATTTGGCCGTGGCCACTGTCGTGTCGGTGTAGGTTTTGGCTTCAGCTTTAACAGCTTCAGCTGCATCTTTCATTTGTTTCACGTTTACAGCGTCAGTATCTTGCTCACCGGCACTCACGAATGTTATCTGACGATCTCCTACTGAGACTGAGTCTGATCTATCAGTAACAGAATTAACCCCTATTGCGACACTTCGAGCATGGGTCGCACTAGAGTTGTTCCCTATTGAAACACTACCAGTACCATTAGCAGTGGAGCTATTACCGATAATGATACTATTTTCACCTAGACTATTATTATTTCCAACTGCAATCGAATTACTTATAGCCCCCACAGCCTTGTTACCATCACCTAAGATGTTGGTATTATAAGACGCACCCATTTTGTTGTTATTGCCTACATAGTTTCCACTACGCGTATCATTATTGTTACCAACTACATTATTTGTTTTATTAAAATTAAACCCCTCGGGTAGAGCTTGAGAGTTATTACCATTACCATAAACATTAGCATAACCCTCTGTGCGGTCATTATTTCCTGTCCCAGTTAAATTACTAGCAAAGGAGGACATTGGTAACATGATGGCTATGATATAAGACAACCACTTTCTTTTATAAATATTCAATTCAAATCCTTAATTTAAAAAAAATGACATTAATTATTCAGAAATGGGAATAGCAAGAACTAAAACATGATATATTGCCAGTAAACTAATTATCATATTTCATTAGTTCAGGGGAGAGTAAAAATCCATACTCAGGTCATAAGCAGAATCAAAACTTAACAGGGATAAATTATTCTTAAAAATTACAAAGCGACACAATCAGTAAAATATAGAGATAATATTTATTCCATGATTATTAACCACCACTGCCACTTGTAACGCATGGTTTCACGTGAATACAAACCTGTTTAGCCAATTACCTAATAAGAATGAAAACGGGAGAAATATCTCCCGTTTAGGTTATATAAAAATAGAGTAAATTAATTACTGGCTATTGTTCATAGAGGAATTAGACCCATTCCCCCAGGAATTTCCATTCACATCAAGCCCTGACAAACCACCAATCATAGGTAGTCCAGATGACGGATTAACCTCTAATATACTGGAGTTATCAAACCCAACTTTTCCAGACTGAAATGAATTAATTTCAGGAACTGAAGTTCCAATTGAACGGCCTGAGTATCCTTCAGAGAACTCCGTTTTAGATATATCATTAAACGAAATTCTAGAATCCCCAAATGGAACCGCAACACTCAGGAAGGATGAATAATGTCCAGAACTAATGTCAGAGCGTCTGATTGCCATAATCATAAACGATACATTCATGACAACAGGAAGCGAAACATAAAACGCAACGCTGTCTTTCCAAAAATACGCAACGGCAAAAGCTTGCACGATTACAACAAACGCCAATCTTACTGTAACCGAAGAGACGAACCTGACGCACTTCAATTCTTTTTTAAGGATAAAATAAATGAATGGCGAAACAGCAAACACCCCTACAACGTATATACCTATCAAAGCCATCCAATCAGATAATGCATACCTTGGGGCACCAACTAAAACGTCATGAAAAATTGGGGCTAAACCATAGATACAAAAAATAGGTATATATAGTAATCTCGTTGAAAGTAGTTTGCTCATAATGATTCCTATTGTGTTTTTTTCCTCAATTCTTGTAATTTTTGTTGCAACTCATCTTTCTTACTACCATCGATCACAGGCGTTGTTTGATCTATGTCAGCTTCGGTTCGCCCAATTTCGAAATTTTGTTTAGCTACATTCATTTCATCTTTCATGATATCACCATTTTTTCGAATATTATTTTCTTTTTTTGTGATTTGAGCTGACGAATTTTCAAACCCCTTTTCCATTGAAGACCTATCTTCAGCCACTTGCTCTTTTATGGCTTTAGCATTTAGTTCGTTTTCAGTATTCGCTCTTAAATTGGCAACCCTACTATTGAAGCTGTCATGTAAGTCTTGAGTTGGTTTTTTCTCTACAAACATACCACCATTACCCGTAGGTGCAGTTTCTGAACGCCCACCATGAGCAACAGAAGATGTTTGTTCAGCAGCAACAGTGCTTTCAGTTCGGTGGCCAGCCCCGCTTCCCTGTTTAACAGAATTACTGCCATGAGCACGGATCTGTTCTTCACTTCCAGCACCCGCAGCACGCCCAGTGCCCTCTACAACACCACCCGATACGATCGTAGAACTACTCCCATGAGTAAGAGAAGAGGTTTGTTCAGCTGTAATAGCGCTTTCAGTCCGCTGCCCTCCCCCGCTTCCCTGGTTAACAGAATTACTACCATGCTCACGGATTTTTTCTTCACTTCCAGCGCCTGCGGCACGCACGGTGCCTGCCACAACACCACCTGATACGATCGTAGAACCACTCCCGTGAGTAAGAGAAGAGCTCTGCTCAGCTGCAATAGCGCTTTCAGTTCGGTGGCCAGCCCCGCTTCCCTGGTTAACAGAATTACTGCCATGTTTAGAGATCTGTTCTTCACTTCCAGCGCCTGCGGCACGCACGGTGCCTGCCACAACACCACCTGATACGATCGTAGAACCACTCCCGTGAGTAGGAGAAGAGGTCTGTTCCGCTGGAATAGCGCTTGCAGCTAGGTGATTAGCACCATTTCCGTGTGCAGTAAAATTATTGGTATTCGCATATTCAGCGCCCTTCACCGCACCATTGGAATCCTGTGGCAAGTGCTTTCCTTGTGAATTATCAGCGCTTCCATATGTAGAATTAATATTATTACCACCACTCGCCGCGAATGAATTATATGAATTACTACCATTCAGACTTTCTTTTGCTTGCCCATACCCGCCCATTATTTCAGGCTTAATACGTTCTTCAACAAACTCCATTGCTGCTTCTCTGGCACTAGGTGCACTGGTAAGAATTTGCTGAGCTTTATCTCCATATTTGTCTGCAGCCCAATTAACAAATTCCTGATTGTAGTTCGTATCAAGGGAGGCGCTTTGATTCTGAGCCAATGTAGCCAATCGGCTATATTCACTGCTGTGCGTTGAGCTTTCCGTATATTGATGATATTTGCTCTGCGCGTCATTAAGTGTTGCGGCCAACTGATCGACGTCACTCGTAGCAGCATTTTTCGTATGGTTGGAAGAATCACTAACGCGACTACTCGTAACCATGTCCAATCCTTGCCTAAAGTCATTGATAGATTGACTATTTTTATCATGACGTGAATCAGTCGAACTGGAATCAGAGTCTTGAGTTCCTCTTGAGCTACCTGTGCTATGGCGTAGCTCTCCATTTCCATACACCTCACCAGTAGCTTTGACAACACCTAAATTAAATCCGCCGCCAACTACACCCCTGACACCAGTTGCAGCACTTCCCTGGTTACTAATATCCATTAGTTCGTTGTAAGCCTGCTGAGTAGTCACGTTATTTGCCTTAGCATAGCTCTCTGCAGCTGACATCATCATGCTAGAACCTCGACTCGCATTAACCGCTTGGCTATTATCACTAGTCTGACTCACGCTATCGCTACTACCGAGCTGCTTAGATAGCTGGGAAAGTTGAGACCAACTGCTGGTCACACTATCGTTATAACCATCGAGAGCCGAAGTTGCCTTGGCATCTGAAATCCTTGCTTGTTCCTGAAAGCCACTGCTGGCCAATTGACTCAACTTCATACTCACGGGCAGGTTTGAAATCGCACCGGAGCTGTCAATAACATTCATGCCACCGGCAGTAACCGTCCGGGTAGAACCATTGTCAGCCTGGAATGTCTGTTGCCCTTGCCGCTGTACAAGATTGGTGTCCATTTTGTTTTGATTAAGGTTGTCCATGGACATGTTATTAAATGACCAGTTCCCATCAGCGGTTGTAGATGACTGCCCAGCTGAGCTAAACGCCATCGAGCTAAACACATTCCCTGCGACTTGTGATCCTATAGTGGATGCACCTTTAGTCAGGTAAAACGATAAGACGGGTATAGATAGAGCCAAGTACCCTGCGAGATTCGCGACATCAGAGTGTTGTAGAGCCACCTGGTCCATATTTGCCAGAACAAGCGGCGTGCTACCGGTTTTGGTTTGCAGCCAAAAAGTTGATGCGAAATTCAAGATGGCAAACATGATCGGCCACATCTGGAAGTACAGAAAACCTCCGACGTAAAGCTTAAGCGTATTGAGGCCGAATAATGTGTGATTCGCAGCAGCTAGGGCGATAACTAACGGGAAAACACATACCAATATCAGCATTAATAATGATTGCATAAAAGGCAGCGTTCGTGTGGCCAATGCATTCCCAGCAGCCCAACTGAGTCGTTGCTTAGTTGCCGAGCTCTCTGTAGCCAAGTTAACCAAGTTCGCAGTATCAGAGGAACGAGCTGCAAATCCTTTTATACCTTGCCTGATTGCCCCATTGGTGATGTTATTTTTCATAATCTGAGACGCACTAAGCCCCCCCGAATAAAAATACCCGTAGCTCTCCCCCATGGACTGCATCAGAAGCGACGTTGCGTCAATTCTATTACCGAAAATCTTACCTGATAACCATTGAAAGGTTTTGCCTCCTACCTGACTGTCAGTATTTGCCAGTTGGCGAATTTCAGTCGCTGCCTCCATACAGGTAATAAATTGACGAGTAGAAGTTGATGTTTTGTAAATTCCTCTCAACGGACTCGGATTATCCGTTATTAGCGTGAGAGGATCTGAAGAATTCAGTAGCTGATTAACTGTATATTTATGGTTAAGTAAAATATCGCCAATTACACAGTTTTCTACATAATCAGGTAACATTTGAGCTAACTCTGGATTCTGAGTCCTGAAGTCGCTTGTCTCTGCTACAATCTGAGAACCGAACAACATACCGCTCTTGGTATACGTTACTGAGTCAGGTCTAGATATTATATAGTCATATAACTCTGCAAGATGAAATCCAACGCTCGATGTCAATGAGGATATGCCAGCCAATCCAACAGGAACGTTGTCAACCTTATACACCGCAGCTCTATCTGTTATATCAATTATTTGAACTGAACGTTTAGGTACTAAAAGTACCGACGTTACTAGCATAAAAATTGCCAACCAATGAATAAATACGAGTGGGTTGCGGCTTTTAACAAATGTAATCAAAACGGCAAGAACAGAGAATGTGCCAACCATGCGTAGCAATGTTGCCCAAGTACTGGTACCAAGTATCGTAACAACAGCATTAAACGCTTGGCGCCACATGTCCCCCCGTAGATAGTGTACACTTCAAGCATTATATTTCTCCCTACCGTTAATGTTTTCAAATTCAGAAACTAATATAGAGGGGGCATTATTCATAAAATAGAAATCACCTTCAGCATCAACTAAATAATTCATGGATTTCCCCAGTGATAATTACTTTGGTACGATCCAGAAACAATTGTTGATACCTGCTGCTGTAAGTACTGCATATTTCTGTCAATACCATCAAGCGCGTTCTGATCGGCAGCTGATTGAAGTTTCATATCTGCTAATAAGCCTTGGGCGTGAATGACGTTATCACGCAGTTTGCTGGCCGCTTCTTCAGGGAAGTTTTTAGCCGAAAGAGAAAGACTCGCTTGTTTTACAAGTTCCTGCAGATATTGGATCATCAGATCTTGCGCAATAAAGTCTGATACTTGGATAAGATATGTTGCACTCATCCCCATACTTTGGGCATTGGTTAGATACTTGAGTACAGGAACAGATGTCGTGTTAATAAACCCTTTTTCTTGCGCAGTGAGCGGGGTATCGTCTGTAAGTTTTGATTGTATCGAAAGCATTAAATTCTTAACCAATGTGACTAAGGCATTACTTTCAGCAATGCTCACATCAACAACGCCGGGACCTAAACACAAAGTATTTTCATCACACCCATATATCTTTGCAGAACCACCTCGCATCAGAATTTTGACTAGATCACGGTTATCGACCAGTGGAGTAAGGATCGTGACATTACCGTCTTTATTGAAGATTATTGAGCCAACAGTGCTCATCACTAATTCTTTCAACTGACGATTACTATCAAATAAATGGTTAACACTCAGAGCATCCCAGATGAGATTTTTATTCTTCAGTACCTGGTCTTTTTGCTTATCAGAAGCCCTGTCAGTGACACTATTTCCCCTTCCGCCTACGGTACAACCTTGCCGTGATGCAGCCCAATCCGCAAACATGTTTGTTTCACCGGCAATGTCCTGGCATATCTTCTGCTGTGAAACCTGAGTAACCGGCCACAAACCACCGATGATGCCTTGGGCAGCCTGACAAGAGCTCATATTCATTGAGTTCACATCACTTGCCAACTTTTGAAGGAAGTCTTTAGCTTGCTTTAACTCAGGCACCATCGTCTGAAGAGCAAGATCGAAAGCATAGCCAGCTGCATTACTCATAATCTGTTTCGCAAAACGCTGGATTTCTTCACCACTGATCATACTGAATGAACCGAGGTAGGCATCGATACCACCGCAACCGGCATTAAGCGATGGTAACTGCATAGAAATCAGCTGTACGTTCTTTACAGGATTACGGAGATACACCGACCCTCCCGTAAAATATCCCGCTGCTTGTCCTTGCCAGGCCTGCGCTTGTGTGACGTTACCGCTATAGCCCAGGCTCCCAAAAAAACCATTCAGATCACTATTCACGTCCGCACGAACGGTTGTATTCACAAAGCTTAAAAAAAATAAGGCCAAAGCAGTTTTTCGTAAGTTAATCATCTATTTCGTCCTTTTTTTAAACTACTCTGATATCCACACAGAAGTGATGCACCCTCGTCATCAGGGATACGTTTTCCAATCATTTTAAGTTCCTGATTTATTGCTGGGGAGTAATTAAGGTACTGACAGGGATTGGAGGTATCTGCCGAATATCAACGTTATCCATATCAGCCTGAACGAGGTTCGCATAACGACTTTCAAGCGCAGTGAGCTCCATCTGCCCTTGCGTGAGTGGATAGGCTTTAAGATTATTAACGTTAACAACGAACGCTGTAGGCGTTGCTATCGGCAAGCCATTACCAAAAAATGTCATGATCTCTTCAGCTAATGGTGCACCAGGTTCTGTTTTACGGGGAATTAATGGTGTTGGAAAAGATACATCCCCACCGCCATCAAGCGTATAAGGGTAAATTTTTATATTATGCTTATCCGCCCATGTTTTTATCATAGGGTCGAATTCTTTACTGTATTTGCAATTAGCCTGCATGAATAAAACTATCGCATAGTCTTTCATATCTACCTGACGCCCATCAGGTAGATACATTAGAGAGAGTTTAGGTTCAATAGTTTTATTATAGCTGGTTAACTCCTCCGTAGATTTTTTTTCAATTCTTTTATTAGCTTCCAGCGATTTAATTTCATCTCGAACGCTTGCACCAACAATAAACGGAAACACCGAAATGAGTAAAACTAAATTACAGAACTTCATCATTACTTGTTCCCTTTTCGTTTTTAGCGCGGAAATTTTTCAGTAAAACCTTCACTAAGTAATAAATTGCAGCAGCCCACATTGTAAACGCTACAACTTTAATTAAATCTTGGGTTAATGTAACCGAATAGTCTAAGAGATCACTTATGGTCTTAGCTATCACACCCAAAACAAGCAGCTTAATAGACATATTTAAATCTTTCATTTTTCCCTATCCAATTTAAATTTTGATATGGAATCGCTAAGCCGTGGTAGAAACAATCCAATATATAAAATAGAAGATACAAAAACTAAGCAGAAGTACAAAAGTGACAAAGAACTATCCATTGATTTTTGCCACACTGTCTTTTCAACAATCAACTCCTTACACTCTCTGATATTCGGGGGTGTAGGTTTATCCTCGGGTAGAATTTCTTGCATTTCTTGCACACAGTCTCTTACCATGCCGTACGGAACATCGTGCACACGTTCTATGGCATTTTCAATATACCATCCAGAAATTGAACCATTTGATGATAGTAGCAGCACTACAAATAAAACACTCGCAGGTACAATAATAAGAGAACATATAGCCCCTCGAATCATCCAAAAGAGTGACATAAAAATAATTTTCATAATATGAAACCTTAGAAATTTGGTTTAAACCCAGTCGAAACATTTAATATTCTTTTTGCCAGATCATCCTGAGTCATAAAACCATAGGATAGCGCTTTAAACTGGCGCGTTTTAGGCTCAATAAGAAACAGTGCTGGAAAGTTTCTGATATTCATCGCCTGGCTTTGCCCACCATCTGGTCGGCTATTTGGAACGGAAGGGGCTACCTGGCCATCTACCGTTACAGGAATTAGCGCAATGTTGTTTACTCTCGCGAAATCAGCGACAACCCCAGCCATCTGCACATCAATAGGGTCACTACCACGGTAGAAGTAAAACATTCCATACTGTTGAGCTAATTGGCTAATTGCGTCCTGGCGTTGCTGCTGATCTCGGTTCTGTACATATGGAGCCATACTGTTGTAATGCGGATACTGAAGGTTGTAGTCAAGTTCAGGATGTTTCAACTGGGCTACAGCAAATGACTGACTGAACATTGAGCCACGTTCTGTCCAGAAATTCTGCCACCGGAGGAACGTCGCTGTATTTTCGCTGCTTGGGTATAGAATCGCGCGGTTCAATGCCTCCATCGTATAGCCCTTCAGTACCTTCGCTTGTTCAAGCGCAGTCATCTTACTGAAGTCTGGTATGGCT
This sequence comes from Pectobacterium odoriferum, assembly GCF_009931295.1. Taxonomy (NCBI): domain Bacteria; kingdom Pseudomonadati; phylum Pseudomonadota; class Gammaproteobacteria; order Enterobacterales; family Pectobacteriaceae; genus Pectobacterium; species Pectobacterium odoriferum. Next base: position 54,494 of record NZ_CP034939.1, read on the forward strand.
TGAGGTGTTTGTGGCTGTGGCTGAGGTTTAGGTTTAGGAGGCGGCGCTTTCTTTACTGGCTCGTTATACCATTGCCAACCTGTAAATGGAGGCGCTGGCGTGACAATTTCCTCTGCCAAAGCCGGCCCACTTCCAGCAATAAAAGTCAGAACCCAAAGGAATGGTTTCATTTGCTGGCTCCGCTTTGCTGTACTTGAGCAGCAATACGGTCTTTCACCTGTTTAACCATTACATCGGTATTTGGTACCGTCTGATTCGTCATAAGGTCTTCATAGAAATCAGAGAAATTTAATTTATCAAAATCGATACCTTGTAGCTCTGGAACTGTAATTCCTCGGCAATCAGGTGAACTACCACTGCCAAATCCAATGCTTAGTTGGTCACGTCTACCCTGCTCTTGAATGATCCGGGCTAACTTCCCGCCAAATACACAATAGACCTGACTTTTTTGGAGGCAAACACCTAACGCCTTGCGATCACATCTCTCTCCAATACTCACAGTAACTTTCTTTGCCTTGGCTTTACCTAGTGCCATTTCGTCACTATTACACTGAGATAGACCAACATCTGCCCCCCAGCCTGAATCCTTACAGCAATTTGAAAATCCTGCAATGGCCTTACGGCAACTCATAGCTTCACCAGTAAAAGCTTTAACATTAATAGATTCTTGCTCATCCTTAACATCGTCGGCCGCCGAAGCCAAACCAGCCAATTTAGCGACAGCCATGTCAAAACCGCTGTCACTGGCTCCATCTATAGCCGCACAATCCCCGCTTTGGCAAAAGTAATCACCACCACAAAGAAGCCCTGAGGACTCGTGTTTTGTTTCGCACTCATAAGTAACATTCTCATGTTCACAATATGTCCCTATTTGACTGGTGCATTGGTGAGATACCACGGTACAGTTTGCTGCACTACTAAGAGATCCACAATTACCTTCAGAACCAGATGGCACCGCATATGTTTCTTGATACTTCCAGCAATCGCTATAAAGAGCGTATTCTTTACCCTCTACGGTAATTGTTTTTTCACCTCCAGGCTCAATACAGACTTCTGATATTTTAGGGACTTCATTTTTATTAATCGCACACACTTCACTCCATTTTATTTCAGGTTTAAATGACTTACCTCCAATTACCATCGTTAATTTTATATTTCTTAGATTCGCTAATGCGACCCAAGTATAGTCCCACCTGCAACTATCTTTATACTGACCGTACCCAGAACATATAATGTTACTTGATATTACATCTTTCTCTTTCAATTCAATACCTGCAGCATTTAAATTGAAAACTTCTGAAGTTGTAAATTTCATGTCAGTATTCATAAAGTTGACACTACCATTCCACATATCAAGACTTACCACAATTTCTAGCTTTGCTGATTTAACAACACCACTGACTGGAGAAATAACACTAAATTTATACCCCTCAGTAGCATCATCATAATCAATTGTAAAACCAGATATATCTATCACCACAACTTCTTCAACACTTGTCCCTGACCAGTCTCCACCTATTTCCGCCGTTCTTTCGCAACTATTTTCATTATAAACATCACGATCACAAATATATTTTTCATATGTAGATTTTGAAACAAATGTTTCAGTGCATTGTTTGTTTGTTCCGTCAACAATGGAATCAGCGTTCGCCTCGTGACTTTTCCCATTCGTGATAAAAGTAGCAGTAGGGTCTATTATTGTTGCTGGGTTTCTTATACTCGAATCCGTGATAGCTTTTCCAACATCACTATTATTAAACTCAATTAATCCTTTATTACTAATCCCGCCATCATCTCCTCTTACCCCACCATAATACCCAGATTGTGGCGGAGTGTTTGTATAACCAGGTATTGATTCGGCAATTATGCCGGGATTTGACAGGCTGTTAGTCGCTTGAGAAGCACTTCCTTTACCAAAATTCGCTCCCGCATTGAAAGCATCCTGATTACTATCTGCTCGCGCTATTGAAAAGGATAGTAATAGCGCAACCACCACTAGAGGTCTCATTTCGCTGCCTCCATTAACTGCTTAGCGGTTGAAGCGCAATCTCCTTTCTTAGCAATTTTTTCCAATGCCTCATATAGAGGCAAACTACCGCGGATAACATCAAATTTCCCATCACAAGTCACTACCAGTGCAGGAACTGCAGTAATTCCGTAATCGTTGAACAACGTCGGGTCGATTTGTACACCAATATTATTATCGTCTTTGGAAAGTTCGAACATTGTTGATGCTGTTTTTCTAAAATCATTTTCCAGTAATCCCCTGATCGTAGCGGGTATCTCATACCGACTCGCATCACGTAGCATCTGCTTAAGGCCTTCGCTAGGTATTCCTAAACTGACAAAATAAATCGCGGGGAATGCCCTTTTTCCCTCTGCTCCAGGCTGGCTATTACTGGCTGTCATATCTTTCTGTATGCGCTCAACGAGACCTTGCTGGGCAGCAGGTAAAGGCATGCTCTGCCCGCGGACCGAATCTTTAAATTGCTGGAGTGACTTCTGCTGTTCTTTAATCCATTCACGATCATGATTTGAAACTGAAGTTTGGGCACTGGAAAAAGCAACTGCCGCATACGACATTAGGCCACCAAATATAAAGGCCCTTAGATAGTGATTTCTCATTATTTTCCTCACAGATAGACGCAGTTACGTTTGCGCCAGAGTAGATATCCGAAGTTTTTCTTAGAAGTTGGTGAATTATGCGTTGCCCCCCAAATCTGAGTGCTAGCCCCAAATGCATGGCAGCTATTACTCTCTGGATACATGTTGACCATTTGATAACGCCAACGCTCCTTTGGGATGATCGGAGAGGGGTATTGGTGGCAGACTGCCGTATCCGCTCCAACGGAATTCATGATCAATCCTTCTCGATGCAGCTTAAAAGCCATACGCTCCGTTACTAGAAGTGATGCTTCCAGAGGTGAAAACTCACCACTCGTAAACCCAGTAAATGGATACATCGACCCCTGAGCACCGGCACACCAAAATAGCGGAGAAAGTGGCATCCCCGCTGAGCTTGCCGCAGCGTCAGCTGCACAAGCAGCCTGAGCAATAAGGTTGCCAAACAACGCAGCTTCAGGATTTATAATCATTGCGAGCGTACTGTCGTTCCACAGTGGATCGACTTCGGAAAGATAGGCAATATCCATATCTCCGCTCTGCATGCACCCCATTGAGGTAATTATGTTCAACCAATAAATTAGCGGGTACTTGTACCAGTGGACATGGTAGAACGTTCCTGCAGCTGGACGATCGCTTTGCCCCGCTGCTCCCGTCCCCGTTCGACCAAGATTTATTTTAAAGCCCCCCATGTTCACCATAACACCTGGCTCACGGGTCACATCTGCCATTGCCATTGGCTCCCAATATCCGATCGCAAGACCAACACGATAAAAAATGCCCATAGGGCATATCTGAATGGGAGATGCAGGATTATTAGTATCAGGCTGAGGCCCTGACGCCAGTTTGATACTCCCCAAAGACATGGGGAATAGGCACTTCCAACACACGTCACTTATCGGATTCACCCAACGGCCGTCGCCGGCATTACTTCCTGCTGCAGCGGCTTTCTGTAATGAGGAAGCTCCAAACAAGAGGCAGATCGATAAATAAATTACACGCCATTGCATAACCACTCCTCAAAAGGCTGGTAACTCTGCGACTCAGTATTGGAAAGGACATAACAAAGTACGTTGCAATGGGCAGCAGACAGCGCCCTAAAGCAAATGGGATTCTGCATTGAGTGTTCCTCAAGAATGAAGGATGCGGCCTCCGTTCAAGTAGGAGCACACCGCGAAGAGTAAGAAAACGCAGGATTAGGTAGTTAGTGTGCAGCAGCTTCCAATATGAGCTCTGCACGCTCAGCTTTAGCGAGGTTATGTAAAGCCAGAACTGAAGCTCTCATGATGAGAGAGCGTGTATACAATGGATTCTCTGATAGAATTTCGTCAATCTTCTGAGACGTTTCGTGGTCAAACCGAGCTGTAGTAATAAGCGGCTTTTTCAGTTTTCCTCTATCTGGGGTATTTTTCATTGAAGCGACCTGTTTAGTGGGTTTAAATTTTTCATTAGCGTAAATGTTCAATGTAATAGATGAGCGGTCTATACATCACATAATTCTATTTGTGCTATATACCATCCCTCTGACAGGCTCGCATTTATCATCCACATAACCCATCCAATCGCATATCCAGATGACAAGTAATCTTCAACTCTTGAGGTTAAGTCGGGTTCCTTTTGATATGGAGCCAAATACAGCTCTCTTGATCGCGTAAAACTTTCAGCAATCTTCGCTAAATCGCCTCCTGGAACCATGACTGATTCTTTTCGATTTCTCGTTAATTTATAACCATCCGCTTTCAAAGCCCTAGAGAATTCAGCGAGTAAATGTTGATAAAAACCTGCATTCACTCTTCTAAAAACCGCGCCTGCGTTCTCATAACTATCATAGCTAATTTCTATTAAATTATGTTTTACATCATTTTTTTTGGCATGATGCTTTTTATGATAAATAATTACCATTATTAAAATTAACATACCAATGATTGTGATTATAAAAACCACAGCACCAACAAGATAAGGATTAAAGTTACTTGATGATTCAAGTTGCTGGTAAGGAACACCTATTAAATCCACATCCGACCTAATCAGCCGCACGCCTATTTCCTCTGCCATATTTACCTCCACTCGCCAAGTGCGATCATCTTTTCCTCGCACAATTTTATTATATACTCAGGAAAACCTTCATCGCGTGATGTGATATCTTCTTCATTAGCATTTTTTCCTGAAAACTCACAATATTTCTGCCAAACAATCGCAACAAATCGATTCTGCCAGGATCCAAGTTCGGGATATGTTTTCTGAAGGTATCCACCCTGTTCTCGCAGTAATGAATTCTTTGAAAGTTTTTTCCTTGGCTTTTTTTTATCTATTATATCAAGAGGATAATCACTCATCCCTCCCTCCTGTTGCTGGAATTTCTTCTACTTTTAAAAAACTACCATCGCGTGATACTTTCACAGGAATCGATTTAAACCCAAATTTCTCAGTCAAAACACCAGACTGATCGAAGTAAATTTGTTCGTCTAAAGCATCGCTGGTATCCTTTATATTTCCGTTCACAAGAATCACCTTGAAGTTAACCTTTCCTGCAATTTTCTTCTTCACCCAAGCTATATGCTCTTTATTATCACCATCAATAAAATAGAGCGTTGTACTGTAAGGTACTTTATCCAGGGGGTTAACCTTATCCCCCTTACGTGCGATAACATTTCCCTTCATATCAGTGATATTGTTGGCCACTATCATGCTAGGATCGAAATTGAATGTTCGATATGTGGTTGCTGGAGTCAGGCCTGGCACTGGTGCCGGCCTTACTGCGTTCCGTTTTACGCGTTCAATTGCCTCATCTTTCAGGCGGTCTAATTCGCCAGTTTGTTCCATAGCTTTTAGGCGATTCTCAATGAATACCAGCATATCCTGTTCAGCGGGTTGATAGAGGTGACCATAGGTACCAAAGTCTTTTGCAAAAACATTCGTGGCAATAATCACACTAAAAATAATAGCTGGAGAAATATAATCCCTCATCCTCCTTTCTCCATCCGTTTAGCTATATCAATCCGAATTTCTCTTGTTATATCTTTTTTCGTCGCAATCACAGCTGGAGCAACAAGAATTGTGGCATTATGCTTGCTCTGCCAGTTAACCAGGCTTTCTGTTAGCGCTTGATTGAAACGCTCAGTTAGAATTCGTGCCTTCTGTTCATCCTGATTCTGTTGAGCTGACTGTTGCATAAATAGGTCAATAGTACCCTTCATATCAAACGTTACAATCTGAGGTTCAGTCATCCTTACAGTAGCTAAAGAAACAACAAATACCGTCCCTAAAAATGTAAAAGCAAGTATCATAAACCACATGGCTTTTAATGGTTGAAATGAAAAGCCACCTTCACTCTTAACATCGACAATGCCGTTATTATCGTTAGAACTCATGCTATTCCCGCCCATTCTTCTAGCTCCTTTAATTCCACACCAAATTCTTTTTCAGCCAATAAATAGGCCGCTTCCTCAGCAGTAGCTCCAAGTTTTTGCGCTTCTTGCATAAACGCGAAGTCTTCTCCACGAGAACTAAACATCGCCCGTGTAACAGGGTCAACAAAAAGCCGGTGAAATGAACTAAACTCCCCCGCAGTGATCAAAAGGGAGCTAAAGCCTGAGAGCTTTGCTGGTTGGAAATAACGGATAACCTCTTTTTCCATATCAGAAAACTGATCTGGGTTTTCAGCCAGATAGGACTTAAACGCTTTCGCATCTTGTAACAGGGTGATTTTTGTTGAGCTATTGTTCCAGGCCGCTTCAGCTTCCTTACTGGCACTAAAATCTTTAATGCCTTGTGTAATAGTAATGAATGCCCCGCGGTGACGACGAACGGTCCTGTACCCTGTTTCGATAAATTTGGCAGCATGTGGATTCGAACCACCAAGAAGTCTCCAGGCTTCATCGATAATACAAACCTTTTTCAGGTTTCGAGGGCTGTGATACATCTTTTGCTGAATAGCCAAAATAAGTGAAAACAAGACGGCACTTAGTAATTTGGGTTTATCTTCCAAACTCAGCAACTCAAGAACAGCGAAGCGTGTCTCGCCGTCAAGGGTTGGTTTTTCTGCATTGAAGACTTCACCATCAGCCCCCCACGTACAGTATGTCTCTAGCAACATGGCCAACTCAGCGAGGCGAGCCAGAATAGTAGGTTTAGCTACAAACTCCGTAAGTATCTGCTCGCTCGTCAAGTATTCATACACGTAGTCGATTTTTGCTTCAGCTCGCTTTTTCTCCCAGGCATAAATCACTGCTTTCTGAAGAATCGCCTCACAAACATCGTCTAATGTGCCGTTAGGACTCGCCAGCACTGTCAATAAGCGAACAATCCCTTCTGCTGACTCATTGATATCAACCACACTAGAGAATGGATTGAATCGCAATTGCGCGCCATCCAGGTAAACCCCGCCAGCCTGATGACAATAGTTCTTATAGCTGTCGCCCATATCAATAACCCAGGCAAATCCCCCTGAGTTCAACACTTCACGCAATACTCCCTGCGTGAAGAACGACTTACCCGCACCTGATGTACCGGTTACGGCAATGTTGAAGTTAGTAGCTCCGTTTTCTTCCCCAAACATATCGAAGAACGCGACCTGATTTCGATATGTTGGCAAAGGCATTCCTGAATAGGATAACTGCCTCTCGGCAACAATGGGCATGAGGTTGACGGCATTGAAGCTCTTTGCTCTCAAAGTAGCTCCGGTGGCTTTCATGTCCTCCCACATCCCTTCTTGCATAACAAAAGGGAAACAAGCCAGCCAGTTACGCATCTGCTGATACTGGATAGTGTTCAGTTCTATTTCATTTTTTCGAAAAACATTAACTGCAGCAAGTTCACACGTGAGCGCCTCTCGGTCACTATCAGGAGTGAAAAGCGTCAAATTTAGATAATAGCGACACAATGCTTCCTCATTTGTCGAAAGTCCCTCTCGCATTTTTCGCCATTCATCCGCTGCTCGTTTTGTTCCAGGGAATAGCTGCCCGTACGCTGATTGTGCTTTTTTGCTCAGATCCATATCTTTACGCAGTGCTTCACTCTGACTTTTAGTTTGTTCTTCAAGCTCTACGCACCACGTCAGCATAAATGGGCAAGGAATCCCAAGATCGGGGAATCTTAGGTTTTGGAGGTTATCTGCCCCTTGCCATAAGGCGAATCTCCTCGGGTTTTTAGATAGTTGCATATTCACAACGCGGCATGCTGTCGTTTCCATGCCTGACTCTGATTTTGGAAGCTCAACGCGGATATAATTTGGACGAACCTTCACATCGATTCCAGGGTCTATAATCTGACGATTTAAATGTTCATCTTCGTTATAGTCCCGACTTGATGGCATGACCTGCGACTCGCGATAGTTAATGAGCTCACGCATAACAGAGAGGAATTCCCCAACACCAGAATTACGGGTTTCTATGCGTGCTGCGTCTAGGGAGACGCGCACAGTGCTGCGGATCTGCATTATTTCATCAATGACTTGTTGAGATATTTTCTTAACCTGTCGGCCATAAATAATAAAAACACGATAATTTCTGAGGAACAGAGGATAGTCTCGGAGATTAGACATTCCCTTCAGTGCAGAACGTTCCCAGAAGGCCCGAGTTATTTTGTTCAGCCGGTCAGCCATTTGACCTTGCCACATATCTGAACTAACACCGTGTGCAATGCGCTCCCCCACGCACTTACTTGCGGTGAGAACTACGCTGACTGGGACTTTACGCGGTAATTTCTTTCGGAGCATGTCATCCAATGCTGCGACGACTTGCTCATTCGCACCTGGCAGCGTAGCCGCTTCCAGAACAAAACCTACCGTTCCGGTATTAATGAAGAGATCGTTTACATCATCATAATATCGCCAAGGCAGTGCCGCCGCCAATGAAGGATAATCCCATGTTTGCTGTAGATTTTGTTTGGCCATTTTAGAGCCATCAGCATCACCACTTCGGCTAATTAGCGAAATAAGACTGTCGAGCACGTTTTTGCTCATTACCTTTATCCTTTGGAATAATTCTTTTGATTGGAGGTGAGGGACCGAACTATTTCATCAGCAAGAAATAATTTTCCAGCTGATGGAATTCCTATTGCTATCATGCTTTTTTTTGATGGTACGCCATCTCGTCAAGATAAATTATGAAAAAACTTCTTATTCCGACGTTTCAGAAAAGGCACTATTGAACCAGATTGGCAACCCATTTTTTTTAGCGTGGGTTGCCTTTTTATTAGTGTTCTAAAGGTATTAATTTCATCATTACAATTCATTGGCGAAAAAGCACCATCGAGCTCTTTCTTGCTCATTAGTGATATCCTTTAGGAAGATGGAGTTGAAAAGTTATTAATTATCGCGAGGAGGTATTAAGAGGTTTTCAGGCAGATTGCAGCAATAAACATTTAACAGAAAAAAAACCACGCTACCATTGAGTTAATGCTTACATCATTTATGCTGCATTCTACTACTCAGTACAGTGGGCTCCGTAGAACCCATAGAATTCAAAAAATCACAAAACTAATCATGGCTGATTATTTTAAAATCCTGATCCCAACGAGATTCACTTTTAACAAACTCAATCACTGCTGGTTGATGAAAATTATCATCAGTATCAACCCATGGCGCTATCCATAATCTTTGAGTTACATCAGGTATTCGCTGCGCAACAACCCGCCCCGAGTCTGCAGAAGGCAAAGGAGAGACAGAGCTCGTTTTGCCTTCAGCTAAATTGGGTTTAGATTGAACACTAGCTACTGCGCCGGAAGTTGGTGTGCTATAGATTGGGCGAGGAGAAACAGTTTTGAATGCTTGTGAACCGGTTGATGCGGCCGACACCGAGCGATTAGTGTTAACGATCGGAGCCGCGTTGCGCAGTGCCGGCAGGGTTTCACCCACAGGCTTTTTTACGCTTTTTTCTGCGGCTAAGTCATCAATATTTTTACCTTTCGCTGCTAATTTATTGGCTTCTGTCATACTTAAACATTGATCAGTTGCTGTCTTATTGCAATCAAAGTCAGAATTCATACCCGCACAACCAGACAATACACCGCAAATAATTGCGGCCCCCATCATTTTATACATAATCTTATCTCAACATTTGGTGTCAATTTAAAACCCATATATCAATGCAAATCCAAGAGGACATTGATATAACCAAAAGACCTGCGAAAAAAAAACAAATATATTAGACATTTTACGACCTCATAATTGAAGCGTTAATAATGCCTTTATTTCCTAACACCCTTACCACGGAATAACATTAAGGTATTAGGTTTAACTGCCTCCATCTCCTTATCTAGCCACATAAGTAATGCATCAGCATTTATTTCTCCATTATGTGCGGCGGCCGATTTTAGTTCTTCCCACGCCTCTTTATTAACCGGATTATACTTGGAAAGTTTATAATCTATAACCTCCGGCCAAGTGTCTTTAATGTTGGCAGTCAACCAAGAAACTACCCGCCATAGTAAACAAGATCCAATAACAATAGCACCAATGATCCACTCAATTCCTTTAATATAAACCAAACAAGGATATATAAGAGAAAAAAGCATTACTATATATATTGTCCTTTTTAACTTTACTCCATTGCATTCATGCTCGTTTTGCCAAAGAAAAATAGCCGTTCTTATCTCTGATAATAAGGTATGTTTTGATTTCAGCTTCACTCACGCCCCCCCTAATTGATGGTATCACCAAGCCGCAATTCCCTTGCTTTCCGCAGTATTTCATCTGGATTTATATTGCCAACATTGACATTCGAGCTTGTCGTAGTTGCACCATTATTTACTGGCGGGGAAGTTTGAGCAGAATTTCCAGCTTCCTGAGTGCTCGCTTCGTTCTTCTGGTCTTCTGCATCTTCGAGTGTCTCGAGACGGAAACCTTCCTGGAAGACAATGGTCACCAAATTACCGGCGCCAATGTCGATGACAGGATGATACTGTTCAGCAAGCTTTATCCAATACTGGCTTAGATTATCAGCCGCTTTCTCAGACCCACCGCCGAATCCCTGGTTCAATACATCCATGCCGCTTACGGACGCAGTAGCACCCAGACCAACCGATGGTGTTGATGCGGACTTAATCCCCGAACCAATTCCAGAAAGGAATCCTGCACCGGCAGCATAACCAATTATTTTTCCGTTACGCATTACAGGTTTACCTCTAATACCCCCCTTTCCCTGATAACTCGCGTGTCCTTGAAACGGCATATCGACGTGCTTACCGTTTTTCAGAATACAACTGACATTCTTGGTCCGAACATTCCCCCTCTCACTTGAGATGTCCCCCCAGATTTCACCATTAACAAAACACCCATCCATGTCGTACTCATGGTTGTTAGGCATTGTAACGTTACCCTGCAAACGAAAAGTTACATGGGTTGTATTCTGCTGGCCAGTCACGCTCGCATTAGCATCCGCACCTTCAATCATGACGGCGTCCGAGAATGAACCTGAAGGGATCCAAGGCAATTTGGTAGGTTTCTTTTTCAGGCGGTCATAGGTAAATGCAGTGGAGCTCAGACCACCTGTAATTCTCTGCCCGCTCCCCCCTGGGTAAAAACCAGTTCCTTGATTCATATTGGTGGCACCAGTGGCGGCCGGCATGCCATTAACAGGAGTAACAGTATATTCAGGAGGTCGCGATTGCCCTGCTGACAAGGCATTTGGCAGTGGTGTGCCATTTGCCCCAACAGGCTGGGATTGATTTTCATTCGGCCTTGATGAAGAAGCGGCTAATTGCTCCGTCAGTCGCCGAATTTCTTCATCTTTTTTGGACAGCTTTCCTTCGAATGAGCTCTTATTTTCCTCTACTTGCTGTGCGAGCTTTGTCATTTGGCTTTCAAGTGCTGATGTTTTTGCTTGCTGCTGCGTCAAGGCTGACTCACTAACCTGAGCATCAAACGCGGCTGTCACTACCCCTGTCAAACTTGGCTCTGTTTGGGCTGGTTTCTTCTGGGCGTCCGTTCTTTCATCACCAATCATCATGACTCCGGTGGCTGCAGCTCCCCCGACAGCCAAAATCGAAATCAAGATAGCGATCTGCTTGTTTCGGGTTGTTACATTAACGTTCAGTCCCATTAATTATCTCCCTCAACACCAGAGAAGATAATCCATGCATAAGCTGAGCCTTGAGGATAGAGACGCGGTGTTGAGAGCATTACCCCTCGGACCCCCTTTTTCCAAAAGTCGCGCTCTTTTAATTCCATGGTCACATTGCTTGTATTCTTCAAGCGGAACCTGGCAACACGAAAATGGGAACCAACGAGTTGTCGTTCCGGCGTTATCTGTACTGAGACATTTGGTGAATACCCTGCCATGCGACTGACTGGATATTCGTTATAGCCTTCAGGGATATCTCCGCGTACTACAGTTTGCGAGAGGCTAACGAGCGTTTTGGCGTAACTTTCGTTTTCCTCCCAAGCTCTTGCATCTCCATTACGACGAGATGGTGGTGACAAAGGGGTTAACCGTACTGTGCGACCAGTACCAGGTTTCGGTTGGACATTAAGGCTTACAGCAGCTCCATTGGCGGTTTCGAGAAATACTGTAAAGTCCTGTCCAACAAGTGGTGAAAATATAAGGGCGCCATCTTCTGTATTGCGCGTGTCATACGCCCCTTCAGGGCCACTGATTCGTGTTACCATTTCCCCATCAATTATGATTTTGTTGGGGTTGTTATTACTGAGCGTGACAGCAAAAGCTTGGTCATTCTCGAAAGTAAAAGCTATTGGGGTAGTAGCGGCCTTAAGGCCGCCAGTTAATCCAAAAGCCAGTAACACCGCAGCAGCTGCCCGTGAAAAACGAATTCTCATTAGCAGACCTGTTTATTTAGTAGTTTCAGATGGAACGAGTTGTGAAAAATCAAGCAGACCGATGAGGCCATTTTCATAACTCATTTTTATACGGTACTCTGGATAGGTGTCCTTAAGGTCCTTTTTCAGTGGGCCATTTGTTGTCGAAGCAGCCAGTTTTCCTTTAATTACCATTTCCCCCGGCTTAACCTCTCGAATTTCCTGAACTTCGTACCTGGTTGTAATCCCTCCTTTCTTGATTCGCTCAGCTTCAATATCCAGGCTCTTTTTAAGAGTGTCCCTGAAATCAGATGCAACATAGTTCAGAACTGCTTTTTGGTGTGAGTCGATAGAGTCAGGGCTGACGTTGAGACGGAGATACACGAACGACAGCGCAAACATTGTCATTGCGGCGCTATCACCATTCTTCGCATCTGAGGAAAACGGCCGGTTGTACATCATCGGAGTGGTAACAGTTCGCTGCGTGGTAGCGAAGTGCCATGCCAACCCTCCTACTATCACGTTAGATGTCACACTCAGAGCCAATAGCCCTGAGATTGTGAGCATAACAATACCAACGGTTTTATCACGGTCCCCTTTAATAGATAATTTCAAAAGATTCACGCCCTCCAGTGTCGGAAACTTGAGTCAGGTATTTGACGAAAAGTTATTTTGAAAACAAAATAAGGCAGGTGCCAATAACAGAAATTCAGCAACCAATACGACCCCTGCCCTTTTTTTAAATACCTTATCAATAACCAAAGCAGGCCAGCGACTATAGATAGTACCGTTGACATGTTGTACACAATTCCACTTATTAACAGTGGTGCGACAACTAAAAACTCATCAATTGGCAATCCAATAATACGTTCCTGTTGGTTAAGTGTTTCCGGGAAGTAATATTTATCATTCTCCCCGCTCATAGTTAACTCGCCAGACTAAAGCCCATTCGGGTAAAGAGAATAACCATAGGAACACCGACAAAAACGAGCGGTGAGCGGGTTTTCATGTAGATAAAAACCCCCATAAATATTTCCCCCAAATAGAACCATCTAACCAGAGATGAGCCTGAGCCAAATGTATTGGTAACAGTTGCATCCTGAGATGCAAGTAAATCACCAGTTGCAGAAAATGCGGGGTGAGCCGCCAGTAAAGCAAGGCATGCAATTCCGCCTTTTTCTACAATTTTCTTTTGCTGGAAAAAAGAGCGCGCCTTTTGAAATAAAGACGCTACCGCCCGTCCCTTTTTAGCATTAAGGGCATTGCCAGTATTGGCCATCGATTAACTTCTCCAAATTTGTATACAAAGGTTGTCTGCGTAAGTGCCTGTTTACGCGGGCGTAAGTGTCTCATGACCCTAAAAAAAAAAAACTTTGATCTATGTCACATATTTAGTCTTTATTCAGAAAAATCTTAACTTTGTCAGGACGTATCCTGTGTGTGGTTGTCACTCATCCTGCTAAGCGGGGGATCTATAGGTATGAAAGTAAAAGAGAAAATGTACGAGACGCGGGGTAGGCCTCGTAAGTTTACTCCTGGCGATACTATCGAGTGGAAGTTGCGAGCGCCTGACAGCTTGCTTCTTGAGCTGAGAATTTGTGCCAGGGCTGGCAATAGAAGTGTTAATGAGGAAATTGTAGCTAGATTGATGGTGTCTCTAAATTATCGGCCTAACCTTAATTTAATTAAAACAATAAAGGGTGAAAAATTAATTTCTTTTGCTGCCAGGTTTGAAGACTGGCTAAGTTCTTTGGTTTTTTGTGAGGATGAAGAGAAATTTGTAGGTCGTAATAAAAGCCCAGTCTATAAGAAGTTATGGATTTGGCGGGGCGGAGAACGAATATTGGTGCGCGGTAATGCTGCAAGTTACAGCATGAGAATTCCTGAGAACCTTGCGGATGAGATTAAAATCATGGCCAGAATCCAGCACCGTAGTTTGAATGATGAAATTCTAACAAGATTGATGGATTCTCTTGGGTATTTCACTGAAAGGCTACTTGCTCAGAATGATGATGTTCAATCTTTGAAAGTATTATGTCTATTATTTGATGAGTTTTTAGCTGATAAATTAAAGGAAGCGGAAAGTGGATATTTCGCTGGCGATACTGGTGGTAGTTAGTTAGACAATAAGGCCGGCAGTGATCTGCCGGTTTCTTTACTCGTCTTTTACAAAGTGCTGACTTTCAGCCTCTTCTTCTGCATTATTTATTGAGGTTATATTCTGGTTTAATAGACCTTCAAGTTCATCAGGGTTATCGCGCCCCATGACTTTTAAGTAAAGTTCAGTCACCATCGCGGTTAATATCATAACACCTTCTCTTGACCCAGCTGATTTTTTTATCAAATCTCTACGAAAACCTTCTAAATCAAAGTTAGGACCTTCTTCTTTAGATTTATAAATCATTAGACCTAATCTGCATAACTCATTAACCGTGGCTGAGTAATTTGCCTCAGCGCTTGATGCGCCCTTTTGTTTTTCTATTTCAAGAATACCTTCTATCTCTCTGTCGATTTTATCTTTAAAATAGATATTCTTTCTTGGCATTTCTTATTTCCCTAGATTGTATACTTAGTGCTGCTTTAGGCACCGCTTGTCTTTTTCGAAAAAAATGAGAGTCTTAACCTATTGGCGACTCTGTTAACTATTCAGGCAGGATTATGTGTGGCAATTCGGCACTAGTCAAGTATATACAGGTGTGTTGATATAGCACCTCCCACGCTATTCTCGCTTGTAGTCCATTCACAATCATATGATTTAATTACATACACACAATTAACACACCTGTTAGTGCCGCGATAGGCACCAACAGGTGTGTCGATTGAGCACCTTAAAGTGTGGCTTTTAGGCACTGTTTGGTGTGCTAATTAGCACACCTTTTCGGCCTTAATTCTATTAGCAACAACAATATTAACAGGTAAGTCACTAATCTTTAAAGCATAATCGGCAAGATGAAATCTTGCGTGGGGTGTGGGGGGTTAGGGGGTAAGTAAAGAGCGGCTGGGAATATGCGTCTTTGGGTTTCTTTTTGGTATTTGAGGTTGTGGTCTGCTTTGTTCTTAAAGCGCCTCCTGCGCGTTTGAAAGGAAATTTCTTGATATAAGTCTCTTTGCGGAGTATTTTCCTTCGCCATCGCTTACCGTTGCGTTTAGAGGGCAAATAAGGTGTGTTTGAATAAAGTTCTCGTTTCATTATTTTTTGTTTCTCTGTCTGCCCAGGCAACGCCAGATATGTGTTTTGAAAAAGCCGGTTTGGATTATGGAATTGATCCACTTTTGCTAATGTCTCTCGGGATTAAGGAGTCGCACTTAAAAGCAAAGGCAGTCAATGATAAAAATTCAGATGGGTCTGAGGATGTCTGTGGCATGCAGATTAATAGCTATCACTATCCCAAACTAGCAAAGTTCAAAATTGACCGTTCTCTGTTGCTGAGTGATCCTTGCATCTGCACCTATACCGGTGGATGGGTATTAGCGGACTTATTTAAAAGCTACGGGAAAAGCTGGGATACGGTAGGAATGTACAATGCGGGACCGTCTAAATCAAAGATAGCCATTCGTAAAGCGTACGCCGCAGAAATAAAGAGTATTTATAGAGTATTGCTGGCAAGAAAAGAAGTATTGAATTCGTCAGAGCGCTCAAAGTAAAAAGCCGCCATCGGCGACTTTTTTCACTTTTAAAATTCTCCTGGGCGTAATAAATCACATATATTCCCGAGTTAATTCTAAGGTTCTCAAGAAGTGCCCCCACTCATTTCCTAATAACGCTGGAATCCGGACACGTTCACCATTTTTTTGGCATCGAGCGATGTAATATCCTAAATCCCTCATTTCGGGTTTTATCTCACTAGGCTCTATCTGGTCGTGTATGGTACGAACCTGATTCCTTTTTATTTCACGGCGAGCTTCCATTTGCTTTACATAAAGCTCAGTTGGTGTAATGATCGACACTTCAGCATTTAGCATGGCTTTATCTCCATGTTTGTTATTTAACCGGTCTAGCTTTCTCAGGGATAAACCGGTATGAGGAGCAGGGGAAACCCTGCTTTTTATTACTTCAGCCTAATAATCTCCACGTAATTCAGCTCTGAGCTCCGCATAACCGTCGTCGCTACGCTCTAATTCATCATATGAAATACAGAAGCCTTTCATTTTTGCGACTTCAATAAAAGCGTGGCAGTGTTGCCGTGGTATCTGTTCCAGGTAATTCAGTGATAACAATAAAAACTGAACTGCGAAGGTTTCGCAGTACTGGTCACATCTCTTTCTCGCCGTTGATAAAATATCGTCAATCACAATTGACGCCCGGATTACATCATGTTCATTCGCCGAATTGATATTTCTAACAAACCCGTCCAGCCGGAGAGAATTATTCCACCATCCGATATACTGCTGGCGATCCATCGCTACGTTCTGAGCATAGGCATACATTTAAAGGCTCCCCAACTCATTTAAATCCCCTGTGGCAATTCGATTTTGCACTGACCAACACAGCAAATAAATAATTCAACTGACTGTATAAATTATATATTACCCCACACCAAAAGTATACTTATGGTATCAAACAACAAAACCAAAATTAACTTTATTTGGTATGCTTCTGTATGTTTAGGGCGCGAGCAGTGCGCAGCGTCCTTTACAAATGCGCGTAGCGCATACAGGCGGAAATACCGCTGAAGGTGGCTCAGAGGGTTATCCCGCCGGAAGCCCAGCGAAGCTGGTTACACGCTCATATACAGCCCCGCGCCGCCCTTCACCCTGCAAAGCCCAGCTGACTTTCAGGCGACACATAGCCCACATTGGCTCGACGAAGTCGTCCGGTTGAGCGCCCCTGGTGGCGCTTGCGACAACAGGGGCGTGATTTACCGGATGCCGTGACGGCCAGCGGCCGACACGCGCAAGCCAACTCCCCCCATTCACAACCGACTTCATGCCCAAACAGACATTCGGCGACTCAGTTCCTGGGTGTTATGAGATTTATTCTTCAGTGGGATTACGCCAGAGATGGAAACCAGTCTGGCTCAGTGCGCAGCATGACAACCCGCTCGGACGCCCATAACAAATGCAGGCCAGGATGGCCAGCGCATGAAATCTATCGATGTATAGGATGGGAAAAGCAGAGGGAAGACACGGAAACGGACAGGTGCCAGCTCGAGCCTAGAGCTGGCCATAAACTGGTAATTGTTATTTTTTATTCACGGCGTACTTACTGGCCATCTGAAGAACGCGCTGCGCTTCTTCTCGGGGGAGCCAGACCTCTACGAATTCCAGATCAGGTGCCGAGATAACCTCTTCACAAAGCTCTAACACACGCCGTTTTGCCGCGTTAACCGTTGTTTTAGTTCTGCCATATTTCTCAGCGACATCAACTTGGCGTCGCCCTTCGACTAAAATTTCATGAGCCATGTCGATCGTAACTTTGGCGCACTTTGATAGTGCTGGTAGCAGGCGCGCCCACTCGTCACTGGAGATACGTTCTCTAGCCATATATTTTCTCACAATCTGTAATCTAGCGAATAAGTACACTGATAAATAAGGTCAATGCGGCAAACAGTACTGTGGTGAAGAATTTAAGTCAACTTTTAGTATCATTTTGAATGGTGAGCAGGTTATTCAAGCAGATTCGGGAGGGGGCATACACAGAAGTGCTGTCGCGCTTCTGTGTATGTTGTTCTGAGATGATCCCCGTAAAACGGGGAAGCAAAACATTTACTGCCTAATAACGACTTATCCCCATGTACAGCAGTTAACATTTGAAGCTGGAATAATGAGGGCATTATCAGCGTCAATCTGCCTGCGCGGCGGTGAAAACTACAATAAACTGCTTATGGGGAACCCACTTACGTTAACTCTCGCCTTCATTGTCGTCAAGCCATGGTTTCAATCCGACACAGAATGCGTGAAACTGATCGTCTGTAATGTTCGCGTAACCTTTCGTTGATGACTCAGAACGCAGCCATCTGTCGGCCTGGCTGGTCGATGTTTTTAAACCGCCTAGGGTGACAATCCCAGCCAGCTCCTTGCGGTTAAGGTTCAATGCAGATGCCAGCAATCCCAGGTTAACTGTCCGCCTCCTCTCCTCTGCGTCAGTTGCTGCTGCCCCCCCGATCGGCATGAGCCCAGCTTCAAGCGCGGCGCAGGCCAGCGCGGTCTGCCTATCCATTGACACGGGCTTTCCTGTGTTCCGGTTTTTACCGGACAGGTACCCGTAATACGTGGCAAGGCTGACACCCAGTTGTTCAGCTGCTGCTTTCGGCGTCAGGCCCATACGTTCCTGCCACGCCTGTAGCTCTTCCGGTGTCATTTGATGACCCTTAGCGTTGCCGGTAACAGCTCATCGTCTCCGACATTAACTGGGATCGGCGGCAACCATTTCAGTGAAAATTTACGCTCACTATTCGGAATATCCGTACCATCTTCACGTTTCCGCGGTCCAGCCCGAAAACCATGCCAGTGAGCCCGCCGCATATGAGCACGCGGACTGGCATGTGTGCCGCTATCCTGATTGTCAGACAACTGGTGTGATTGTCTCAATGCGGCACCTAGCCGCACACCAACATCCCATTCCACTGGCCCCTCAGCAGGGAACAGGCGCCAGCCGCGCTTTGTTTTTTTCGGCCGCGGCATACTTGGCACATCATCTTTCCCACGCCGGCTGTATTCTGCTGATTCAGAGCAGATGTACAGCAGTAGAGATAGTGCTGGCAGCAAAACAACCTCATTCGCCTTGTATTTCTGTTTCGTCATGTATTCTGCGTTAACATGTGCTTGCGTCATTCGCTCTGCCTGGACCCGTGCTTCTTCCAACGCCCGATCCATTGCTTCAGTAATTGTCCAATTTCCCAGGTGTAAAATCAGCGGGTATAACGCATTGTCGCTGTCAACGAGCAGACGTAGCTCATCGCGACCGTCGTTAACATCGTGCTCCAGATGAACCCAAAAACCATGCACGCCATCAGCCACATCGGGCATTTCAATGTACATACACCACTCGGGTAAACGGTATAGGACCTCACTCGGCAGTGGTGTTTCACTCCCCAGCGGGGTATCTATCAGCTGAGTGAGTAATGTCTCATCGAAACGGTATATCCCCTGCGTTAACCTCCATGCACCCAACGCACCCAGACGAGACACATCAGCACTATCGCGCAACGACGTTAACAGCCCGCCACCTGCCCGCTGCTGCGATACAACCGCATACCACCCTCCTAAGGGCAGGTAGCACCATTCTGGCCATGACATCCCCACGCCGTTCATTTCACGTAATTTGTCGCCAGTCTTCCAGCAATCGGGATAATCACGCCCAGCATCAAGCAAAGCTTCGCGAGCCCTGTGAGATTTCTTGTCAAACTGAACCATGCTGGATCTCCGGGAGCGGTTCGAGAAATGGCAGCGTCTGCGCTGTGCGATAGAATCCTGGCCACTCAGCCAGTTTTCCTGACCGCCCCCACACTGAAACTGTGATACTGACATTCTCATCACGGATAAGATTGTCGTACTGCTCACGCACGATATGAATGGCATACGGTGCATCGCTATTATCGTCAAACATAATCTCAAGAGCATCCTTGCGGCCTTGCAATGTCCCGCGAGTGACGCCGACCTGCGTTCCTGTTTTCATCTCGATGAGCATGTCGAGCGCTGAGTCTGGGAGCAAAAGGCGTAATGCACAGGCATTCCAGCTTGCATACAAAAAACCTGCAGCTGCATGCTGGCTATCAAAATACGTGGTGTGCTCAATTGACTGCCCGTTATTTGCAATCGAGATCATACGCTTTGCCCTATGAGAAGTTTTGTAATGCTGTGAGTTAATGCCAGCGGACTGGTGTTTGATATATCGTTCGCAGAATGTCGGCCGCAACCGACTTCTGCCAGACGGCGCATAAATCTCACGGCAGAAATACTGATATCAGGACCAATGTAGAGCGTATCGATACGACCAGGCAGCGCATGTGCGGCCGCAATAGCCAGATCCTCGTCATCTGGTTGGCCATCACTGATGATCAACGTCGCACGCGGGTTAAATTTAGCCGCACAATCAATCGCCAGATGCATTGCCGTTCCTCCCCGCTGCGGGTGCGGTGGGATAGTCTCGACGCTGTCGTCTGGTTCCCCCGCAAACGCAATGATCCGGATAGGGTCCGTATGCTGCCGCAATAACGCATCGACGGATTCTCGCAATAAATCAATGCGTCGACGTCGTCCCCAGGCCAGTTCGTCCATTGAAGGCGAAACATCTGCCAGGATGATGAGCGGGCCGTCGGCCCTATTTAGACGTTGAGCATAACGATCGACAGCCCCTGTATGAACAGGCAGCTGCGTGGCCGATTTTTTTATCAGTGCCTGCAGCGGATTAACGGGTAAATTTTTCATTCCAGAACCTCAAGATGGCCAGGTGTAGTTACTACCGGCAATAAACGTGTCAAGCGGGAAACCGGCTGCTATACCGGCACAAAACGCGGCCAGTTCGGTTTTGCTCTTAACGAGCGCTTGAACTGTATGAATTTCTTCAGTGTCGACGTAGTAGTCGACAATATGCATCGTCGTGTAGCGCCCGCTATTGGGATTAATCATCACTCTGAGGCCGCGGTTTGTTTTACAGTAAACAATCCCGATATCGTGCGGTGGGCGGCGAGTTAATTCCGCGGCCTGGCGCAGTAGCGCCATTGCGCGGTGTTTTCGCTGTTCTGCACTATCGCGTGTACGCTTCGCCGCCGCCTTCGCAGACTTTTCACGCTCGGCAGCCGCTCTGGCCTCTTCCTCGTACCGCAATTGGGCCTTCGTTTCTTTTGCTATACGTTCGCGTTCGCGTGCGCGCTGTGCCCGTATTTCCATTTCAGACGCGTTTTTAGCGATTCTCGCCTTTTCTGCCTCTGATAGCATCATGTCCTGCATGGCTTGCTGAGCAGCTGGGTTTCGGCGCATGGCTTCTTCACAGCATGCCCGCGCCAATTCGATTAGCTGATCATCGGTTAGGTCCGAAAAATCAAGGCTCACCGTCCGATCCTCATTAGTTCGCTGTCAGCTCGGACTCTGATATACCGAGCGCGGTCGCATACACAGCCCGCGACGTACCGTATTTCGCTAACAGCGCATTCGTGACAACCGCACGCTGCTTATCTGTAACGCGCACATACTGATTTTTCGGTTTTTGCATGCTATTAACAACGATACTCGTGACTACGTCGTTGTTTAGAGTAATAGCCAACGTCTGCAGCTCCGGCACGTTCCACTCACCAAATTTCTTTTCTAGGCCAAATGACACCGCACGACGATTAGCCTGATCGGGCATAAATTCAGCATCAAACTGCTCGATAATGCCTACAACGAAATCAGTACGTGTTTTCATTTATCCGTCCTCGCGTATTCAGCAAATGCGGTTGGCGCCAGCGTATTCATTCGTTTCTCAAATTGAACGGTAATATGGCGTTCTAACGTATAAAAACGGTAATCGTCTATCCAGATACGTGCATCAGCACACTGCTGAATTTCATGAGCAATTAATGAAATACCGTCAAGGATTTCTTCCCGTCCCTCCTCCGACAAATTACGCAGGAATCGTTCACGCGAAAAATTTTTCTGAACAGTCAGCAGGGCCTCATCCATTTTGGAGAGTACATCGAGACGAATAGACTGAGCCCATTGCACCTGTTTTTCGGTGCCGCTCAATTCGGGGAGGTGTTGGTTACGAGAATCGACCGACGCAGCAGCCACTTTCGCGGCATACTCTGCGGCACGCTCGGCTTTGCGACATTCGTCGCACTTATAGCCCTGAGATTCGAGCCATTTAGCGTAGCGCGCTGACGCGCTATTATTGCCGCGGGTAACTTTAAAATCATTTTTACATCCGGCACAGCAGTAGTATGCAGAACCCATTTACATCTCCTTAATTTGAGATTTTGCCGATTACGCACCATCGGTTGGTGGAAATAAAAAGTTATTTACTACATCATTAATGTATTCTCATTATGAGAATAAAACAATGCCTTTCTTAATTTATTTAAACAGAAGGGGAATTCATTAATCTATAATAACCAACCGGATTATCTGTTAATATCGACGCTTCAAGCGCTGCAAGCCATTCACTGTTTTTCAACTCATCAAGCTGAAGGGTCAGGTAACCCCATATTACGCAACTAGACCCAAATCTTTGGCCAAGATTTATTTTCCCGCTGCTTCTACAGTGTTCAACTGAAAGCCCGGGAACACCAACAACCTTACCGTTGATTTCAAAACAATTTTTCTTTGCAATTGCATCAGCGATAATGACAGCAACATAGTTGGGATGCGCATTTCCTGGCAAAGACACATCAACAAAACCACTTGTCTCGCAAATTTTTGTTAGCACATCTTCCCGTCGACGACTCACAACGACTGATTCAACAATTGCGCTATAAATCACATGCGCCTGAATGGCCATCTTATTTCTCCAATATTATGTCGGACCACACCCTGTTTTCTTGTACGCCCCCGCCGGCAGTTGCCATTGTTCAGATGACGTCAGAACAGGAAGAAAATACTCACGACGAACGGCTTGTAACAGCGCCTCACCGTCCTCAATATCGAGTGGTTTAACTTTTACGGATAACTCTCGGACGGGAATACGTTTACGACTACGATTAATCGTCGTACCAAACCGCTCTTCATAACCCATGATGTCATCGATACTGCCAGGGAAATAATGACGCAGCGTTGCCCACAGCACTGCATCTATGAATATGCATTTCATGCACGATGATCGTCCCCACCCCAGTCGGTATGGCACCGGTGCAAGAACGCCGTACCGCTGCAACGTCTCCCAGACACGTTCTTCTGGCCAGTCAAGCACAGGGCGCCATGCATCTACCAAACGCGACTTTCTTCCGGAACGGCGATCGCATGCATGCGGTTCTAACTGGTTGTATCTGCCGCGGTTCGTACTTTCCGCACGACGTTCGCCCGTAATAAAGAGCACACGCTGGCCATCGAAACGGCTCTGGTTGTTAAGTGCGCGCCTGCCGACATCAATTTTCAGCGCAGAGCTACACCAACGTGTTTGCAAATTGGACGATAGCTGAGGAAACTTTAAACGTGTCCCTGGCTTCGCTCTCATCGTGTCGCGTGGCAATACCAGTAGCCCTTCAGGGGTCTGGACATGATGCGGCCGACTGTATCCGTTATCCTTCAGCATCTCCCCTTCAAATCCCCCTTCCAGCCAGGAAAAATAAAGAGGTACCCCGAATGTATGCGCCAGCTTTATGTTGTAGTCGGCCATAAACGGCCAGTCCATCAGCGTTGAACCTTCTCTGCCGTCAACATCATGATGCCAGAGCTCAACGCGTGACAGATTAACGCCCTGGTCAATCAGGTGCAGCAGACAGGCTATCGAATCTTTCCCCCCGGACATGCAGATGATAATACTATCGTAGCTATCCAGGTCGATGACCGGCGCAGAAAAGTACACTTTAGGTGCAGGGATCGTGTCACTGGATACCAACTGTTTACGCAGACCTGGGATAATTTTATTGTCATCATAGCCATGCATCACGCGTTCTCCAGCTCAACGAGATAGTCTTCTGCCCGGACAGCTGTCAGGATGTGTGGCATATCCGCAAACAAGCAGCACAGCTCATCTAATGCCGTGATAATTGGTTTTCCCAGTTCGCTGTCTTCTTCGTCAATGCTGGATATTGGGAGCTGGAATTCCTTATCAGACAGCCCTGCATGTCGATACAGTGTCCGGCGTTCACTGACACGCAAGCAGGTTAAGAACGTCATCAGTCTGCTGCTCGCTCTCCTGTTTTTTGGAAATGCCCCGCGCAGCTCGTCAAGAGCCTGCACGATTTGCTCACGCTCCGCCATGGACATACCATCGAATGTCAGAGTGGTATGATGCCTTTTAAGCCCTGCATGAAAACAGACCGTGACTCGATAGCGCGGGAGCAGCTGGTCGTAATAATCCCTGGTTTCGCTGTAACGATTATCTGCGAAATGCTTGCCGATCACATTTCGCAGACCAGCTGGCAAGTTGCTGATGGTATTTGCAGTAAAAGCAGTCATCTCAGAAACCCTCCGCGATGGATGTATCACTGGGCAGACGTTTTTGTATCCATCTGTCCCAGCGGGCTTGATTAACAAATCGTCCTAACACAGCCATGCTTTGAACGACATCCCATTGCGCCGGCGTACAGATACGCTGATCGAAGACAGCCCGACTGATGCTTGCAGCAATGGCTTCCAGGGATCGAATTTCCGGCGTGTCCCAGTCCTCACTATCAAACATCCCCAGACGCTTCCGGGCTGCAAGCACAACTATCTGACTTTCAATGTCAATGAGGTCCATCAGGCGATACGTTTTCTCACCGTACCGCTCTACGCCTTCAAGATAGATTGAATATTCATCAAGATACGCATCTGCATCATCACGGAAGGTGAAACGCCCCAGGACGATTTTTTTCTCGTCAACGAGCCGATACACAATGAATGCGTCAGCAAAAGAATCGCAGGATGCGCGAACTGCAGTCATCAGGATCTCGCCTGTCGTTTCACCTTCAGCCGGAACCACGCACAGTGCCTCTACAAATAAGGTATTCAGCGCTCGTTGCCATGCTGGCGCCACAGTGGCGACGTTGATGCTCTGTTTATCCATCTCGTTACTTCCTCCGCTAATAAGCTACCGATTTGGCTCCAGTGGGAACTGTCTTTTCACAACCACGGACACCGAGGGAAACGAACTTAACCAACTGTATTAATTATAGATTAACAAACCCAAAAAGTATACTTTTAGTATCATCAAATAATACCAAAATTGATATTTATGACCCTCTCTGGATTCTAAGGGACGTGAGCTGCGCGTAACGTTCCCAACAAATGCGCGTAGCGCATGGAAGGCGGAAATGCTGCTAAACATGACACTCTGGGTTATCCCGCCGGAAACCCAGCGCAGCTGGTTACACACTGATATACCGCCCCGCGCCGCCCCTTGCCCTGCCAAGCCCAGCAGACCTTCAGGCTACACATAGCCCACATTGGCTCGACGAAGTCGTCCGGTTGAGCGGATCTGGTGGCGCTTGCGACGACAGGGGCGTGATTTACCGGATGCCGTGACGGCCAGAGGCCGACACGCGCAAGCCATCAACCGCGCACAAGCAGCGGTATTAATTCGAGACTATGGGAGTTGTACGTCGTGACTTGCAGGTTGAGCACATCTTGAATGCGATGATCTCTGCAAGGTCGAAATCGCCGTTTTGAATACAGGCATTTATTCTTTCGACATCCAGATCGCGACCGTGATAGTCAGGTGCCAAATTGATAGCGTTTTGTATGTAGCCCTGCAAATCTTCGGAGAGTCCGTCTGACAAACATGCTGTTCGTCTTATTATGTCGATCGCTCCGAGGCTGACTTGTTCATAGTAGCCATTCTCAATTCCGCGAAGCATTCCGCGCATTAGCTTGAACTTATTTGGAAAATCAATGTTACACGCCAGCGCCGAACGCATCTCTGCATAAACATCAGCAGGCATATTCTGAATACGTTCACGATGTTCGTCAGAAGAAGCGAGCAATTCCACTGACTCCGATACCGTTATGCGGTGAAATATCTTACGAACAGGCGGTTTTATAGATTTCACATATACGGTCAAATTTTCATCTTTATTCGACACAGGCGGTTTGACCCACTGAATGCTGAGAACTTCAACAACTTCTTGATTCAATGCAGCAACCCGCTCGATTTCTTGATTTATATCGGCTCCATCACTCAGTGGATACCACTGTTCAGATAGAGTTGCATGGCCATAGAATTGGAATGTGTTACCGCTTTCGGACTCAACCACTATTACCGAACACAACTGGCGAGCCTGCTCAACAATTTGCAGCGGATTAAAGCGCTCAGCTCCCACAAATTTTAACGCGATAACGGATTTAATCGCTGCCAATGCTCCCGATAACCATGACTTAACCCGATCCATTCGAGTGAATGGGTCACCATAGTGGAGATTAGCCTGTTCATCGCAACAGACTGAATATGCAGCCCGATCCAGCACATGCATTAGCATTGCTTTTAGCCCACATCTTTCGGAGGGCTCTTGAGTGGCGGTTTTGACGTTCTGTGTGTTCATCCTACTTTTCTCCCCATCTGGTTGATTTTCCATCTCTCGTCAGGACTTTCGCGGCAAAGGGCCGAGTAGCGACAGCCAGACAAAAAATCCAGGGCGCGTAGCGGCTTTGCATTACCTGGATTTTTTTGGCGGGATGGTGCTACGAATAGCCCTCCGCGCAAGGACTGGCGGGAATGGAAACCAGATGCACAGGATGAACACACCCGACACGACGGAACGGCGTGGCGTCCTTAGCGGTCGCCTGGCTTTATAGGCGGTCAGTGAGAGCGGCGCTGGCGTACGCCAGCTGCAAGCGGAGGATGTTGACGTTCGCCATCGGGTATTAGCCGGCAGGCCCGAAACCCGCTTGCGGGGTTCGGCGGAGATTAGCCGGTGCGCAGCAGCGGGTTAGCGGAGTTGGCAGACGACCCGCACCGCGGGGAGCCGAAGGGGGCCAGGATTGTTGTCATGGGCCTTTATCATGCATCGCTCAGCACCATGCAGAATAGCCAGCAAGGAAGAAACAGTAGAGGTGACGGTATGAAAAACAGGCCGTATCGTTATCGACCGTTGAGGCGTCTGATAAGCTGAACTGGCACGGCCGGCGCCGCAGGCGCTGCTCGTGCTTGCGCAGCAGAAGGTGTTTGCGGCGCTGAAACTCGCCCCTATGTAGACAAGACCACGCTTTTTCGTTGTAACGTTAAGGCTGGCATCTCACGCAACCCTGCCAGCCTTAAGCGATAGTTCTTACGCCGCAGGCAACGCCTGTGGGTAATGACGGCTCAACACATCATTCATCATGTCTACCAGCTCCGGCCGGAGAAAGGTGACATGGCCAGATCCCTTTTTGAAATAGCGAACAGTGAAATACTCGCATTCAAAGCGCTCACCGTCGAAACCGTGCTTATTCACGTAGTCACTGAATCCGACGCCGGCACCGTCGCGAAAATCTGGCACCGGCTTTTTGTCGAGCAGGCAAAATGCCTTTTGCAGATCATCAATACGTGCCTGGGCATGTGAACGAACCGAGGCCCCCCAACGATTGACGTCCAGTAACGAGTTCATAATAATTTTTTTGCCAAACATACGCGGATTATTGGTTTTATAATCCCATGATAGCTTTTTAAACAGTGACAGAATGCCTTTTTCAACCATCAGAGAGGATTCGGCGTGGAGCTGTTTGAATGAGGCCATTACGTTGTCCAGCGTTGCTTCCGGCATTGCGTCGCTATACAGCGATGCGTGCCATTCACTGAGCTGATCGCTGTTCATCAAGGTTAGCATTCCCGTGTCATGCATTAATTTGTGCCAGAGTTTACGATCCACTTCTCGCTTCACATTCTTCTTCCATATCTCTGGCCGATCGCAATACTGCACACTTTTTTCAACCACGCTTGCAAATGACATCGCACCGCGATACTCACAGCCCGCTGCATTGAATTCCGTCAGCGCTTCAACTAATGCCGCCATTGCGGTTTCTACCGCTCCTAACCCTGCCTGACGATGCACCAGAATTTTATCGATGGCCACTGACGGGATCAGCCCCTGTCCTGCCTGCGTATCGATGCCGATGTCAGATACGATGTCGTGAAATGATGTTTCTGTAGGCTTCGCCGTCGCGCCGTTGATGTGTTGTTGCAACATGTTGTAATTCCCCCTGTTGGATTAAATAGATGTCTCTGTGAGTATTCGCGTCGCAAACGGGGGAACAGCACGGCGGTGAGCGCTGACAAGGGCGCGTAGCGGCGTAGCCTCCCTTGACAGCATAGAGAGACGACGTGGTGGGATACCTGCGACGTGAATCCCACGGGACATCAACCAACAAGGGAACGATGCGCAACCAGGCACGGCGCAGCGGGAGCAAACGGCGTGCCGCCTTAGCGACCGCCAGGCTTTATCGGCGGTCAGTGAGAGCGGCGCTGGCGAATGCCAGCTGCAAGCGGAAGGTGTTGCGTCAGGATGGAAACCCGCTGCCCCGAAGGGGCCGGGCAGAGACAGCTTACTGGCTCAGTGCGCAGCATGACAGCCGACTGGACGCCCAAGTCACTAACACGCTTCAGCTAATGGAGACATAGACAAGGAAAAGAAGAAGCCAGATACATAAGACAAATAAAATTAACACGTTATAACAATGGCAGCGTAAGCCACTTTACTGGCTCAGGAGCTGGACGCGTACGGCCGGCGCCGCAGGCGCCGCGCGTACACGCGTAGCGAAAGATGTTGACGGCGCCGACACGGACGCATGACCTCCCGATAACGGTATCCTGCCCCGCTAAACGGGGCTTACTCGCTTAGCGCGAGAACACGAACCCATTGCACCATGTCAGCCCATTCAGGAACAGATCGCGGCCGAATGACTCATAGTCAAA
This sequence comes from Pectobacterium odoriferum, assembly GCF_009931295.1. Lineage (NCBI taxonomy): Bacteria > Pseudomonadati > Pseudomonadota > Gammaproteobacteria > Enterobacterales > Pectobacteriaceae > Pectobacterium > Pectobacterium odoriferum. Next base: position 83,314 of record NZ_CP034939.1, read on the forward strand.
ATAACTCTTCAGGGATTCCGGCATACTATCCAGCAGGCCATTGTCCTGAACGTATTCATAGGCGTAATCCTCTTCGCTGTCCGCCTCCCCTATGTAGGCCTCCTCAAACTCAGCATAGTCCGTCCGGCCGGAGTGATCAGCCCACTCGACATACGCCGCCTGTTGCTGATTCTTGCTGGCCTCGTTGTATCCGTCGATAAAATCCCAGTCGATCGACGACTCCGAGCCAAATCTCTCGGGGATCCCCTCAAAGTCCTGAAACATGAATTCAGGATCGGACTCATCAGCATGCAGCAGCCTACACGCCGCATAGAAGTCATCTTCATCGATGAAAGCATCCAGATCCAGCCACTGTCCGGCAACGCTGCCGCAGTTGTATTTGTGATAGGTGCCAACATAAACGGACGGTGATGTAAAATTGTTCATAGTATCCTCACGGTGTCATAGAAATCGAAACCGGCTTACGCCGTGCCGACACGACAGACGAGCGAATAGCGGCGAAATCAATGGCAGCGGTGAGGCCGCAGCGCAGCGGGGGCGTGACGGGATTTGCACGGTGAGACCGAGAATTCTTTGAGCGGGCGAACGACGGGAAAATAACGGCACGAACACGCGAGAACGGGCGAGACGCTGGCTCTGCATTACATTGATTTCGCCGCCGCTCGGCTACCGTTCCGGCACGGCGTTAGCCGTCACAACACCGGGCTATCAGAGTGGTTTTACCCCTCCCGTTTCTGTTCGCAGAACGGTAACGGCATAAAAGCGAAGGGAACGGCACGTCAGCGGGGAAGCCAGGTGAGAGGCATCCTTATCACGCGCTGGTTGGTAAGGTAAGGTTGCATGCCAGTGACCGACTTCCTTATCCCTGGCAGCCAACTCCCTCCAGCGGGTTCAGAGGATCGTTGCTGGCGCATCGCAGTAGCGCTCTTGGCATTATTCTTATCGGGTTTTTGTTGCGGCTGCTGAGGCAAGGTCGCCCTGCCCCAGCAAAGTTGGATTTAACGGATTTCTTTCAGCAGGTCAGGATGGAGATCTAAAATTTTCAACAATTTCACCGTTGACGGATGAGGTTGTGCCTTACCCGTTTCATAACGGCTAAATGCATTCGCACCGCCGCCAAAAATCTGGCCAGCTTCACGCTGAGATAATGACAGACGTTGCCGAATATTAGCGATGTACGCGGGTTCAACCGTGTCATTGATAATTGAGTTTCTGAACTCAGTCATTTTTCCCCGATACTCCGCTTCTTCTTCTTTGTTTAGCACCGCCTCACCACATGCAGGGCAATACAGTCCTGTCACGCTGCGCAGCATGGTTTTTTTACCCCGCCACGAATACGGGACGTCTTTCGTGTCATGCACCAGTTCGGCACCGCCACACTCAGGACATTTCATATTATTTCTCCTTAAATGAGACGATCAACACGTCATCGATAACGGTAACTTTAACATACAGCTTCACCCCGTCCACAGTTGGCAGGTACACATCCTGCCAGACGGTATGATCGTTATATGTCGTCATACTTTTGTAAAAATCCTTGATTGTCAGACCAGCTATCACCGCGTGCATACCTTCACGGTCAATCCCCAAATCAGCGGCAGCTGTTACCGCTGATTTGGTTGCGATGACCTTTCCCGCAGCAACCATCGCCTGCACAATATGCAGGCGTGTATGGGGCGTTTGCTTTTCCATCTACCTAGCCCTGCGCTTTAGCAGCGCGACGAGCTACGAATTTCTTCACGTCAGCGATCACATCAATCGCAATGTGATAAATAATAACAAATAGCCCTGCGATCATTACCAGCATAACCAGCAGATAGACCACGCCTCCGAACGGATCGGTAGAAAAAACCTCAGCCGCAGTGTTAGCGATATGGTTAAAAACAAATAAAACGCCCATAAAAACACCGTCAAAAATATCCATACATCCTCGCTGTTATACTGTATATCCTACAACCAATACTAACCTATTAGGTTAGTATTTACAAGAAATATAACCTAATAGGTTAGTGATATCTATTATTAAGCCTGCTCCGCTTTTGCCTTATCAGATCGCGCAATGATCCCGTTTGCCAACGCTTCAGCCAGACCGAAATCCTGACCGATCATCGAGGCATTCATCTCCCTGAGTTGCTCATCACGACGTGGGAATTCGACTGTCTCGTGATTCGCTTTATCTATCAGTTGCTTTAAAAGCCGGTTCGCGCCCGATCTCAAGTTTTCCTGCGACGTGATGATCACACCGGCCTGTACTTTCGCGAGAGAGAAATCCCCGTTCAACAGCGCTTTTTCGAGTACTCTCATGTGTGTCTCACGGTCAGGATAAAAACAATACTCAGTCTGAACCCGTTCAATCAGTGTGTTCAGGTGCTGCGGCCTGCCTTCTGTCAGATTGTCCTGAAACTCGATAATCTCCGCCGCCTGGACACGCAGCAGGGAATGATCGCCGTTTTTTACCGACTTAAACATGCGCTCAATTTTTTTCGCTTTCTCTGGGAAATCAATCGGACACTCCAGAACCTGACGGATCATTGACTGCAACGCCTCCGGCAACCCCAGCAGCAACAGCGTGTCATCTGCTGATGCAGCACCCCACGTTCCGTGAGGTGTCACACTCAAGTTGAATTTGGAGCAGCGATTTTCGGGACGTGGGCGCGCTGAATTAACGTTATATGTAACGGTATAATCGGTTGATTTGTCTGTGCTGCGCACAGGATCGAGGCGCGTGACATTAATCACCTGATGATTCATGACCATCACGCGCTCAACTTCCTGATGTAGCTGAGCTTTATCATGCAGTGGAAACCACAGGTTACTCGTGCTGCCACTAAGGAGATCATGACTGCAAAAATGGAAACCTAAACCGCTATCCAGTTCACTGACAATCAGGGTGCAGGTTTCACGCACGGGTTTCTCTGGTGCCATGACATTCATCCAGTAAAACCAGTCATTGGAATTAACGATCATGGCTGATTCAGCCATATTGCTTAGCATATCGTCTGCCAATCCATCCAGACCTCCCGCCCGTTGCAGCTCATGCATACGTTTTGCAATGGTATACACACGCTCATAGGCTGCGTCGTAATCGGGGTTACTGGTTTTCGTCATTAGCCCCAAACGGATTTTGGAGGCCATCGCGGCCAGTTCGCCTTCATAATTGGCCAGTTCTACATGCAGGTCAGTTTTGGTGTTCGTTGCGTTCATTTGTGTATGTCCTTATATCAGGCAGGTTGATTTACATGCAGGCGTTTACGCATAGGAAATGCGATGACGACATGTGAAATTTCAGGGGCATAAGAGGGTGAGGACTTAAACAATTCAGCGTCAGGAAAGGCCGCTATCAGGGCATCAGGCGTTAAGCCGTTACGCAGCTCGCCCTTGAAATAACGATGCGTTTTCTGGCCGTCAACGGCCAATGTGCCGCAGTCGTGATACGAGAACCCCATCGCATTCAACAGGCGCGGGATTTCGCCATGACGCAGTGGTTTGGTTTTCAGCCCACATCTTTCGGAGGGCTCTTGAGTGGCGGTTTTGACGTTCTGTGTGTTCATCCTATTTTTCTCCCCATCTGGTTGATTTTCCATCTCTCGTCAGGTCTTTCGCGGCAAAGGGCAAAGTAGCGACGGCCAGACAAAAAAATCCAGGGCGCGAAGCGGCTCTGCATTACCTGGATTTTTTTTGGCGGGATGGTGCTACGGTCAGCCCTCCGCGGAAGTCCTGGCGGGAATGGAAACCAGATGCACAGGATGAACACACCCGACGCGACGGAACGGCGTGGCGTCCTTAGCGACCGGCAGGTTTATCGCCGGTCAGTGAAAGCGCAGCTGGCGTAGCCAGGTGAAAGCGCTGGGTGTTGCGTCATGGGATGGAAACCCGCTGCCCCGCAGGGGCCGGGCAGAGACAGCTTGCTGGCTCGGTGCGCAGCATGACAGCCCGCCCGGACGCCCATTGTCAGAATCGGCCAACGTTGAAAAGTGAAGGAACAATCAGGAAAACAGCAGACAGGAAAATGATAAAGTAGGTTCACATCACACCCAGCCAGGAACGCCAGAAATGACCGAAACCCCTGCTTTTGTCGTCATCGGTGCAGAACACCCAACGATCGGCTATCTGTACCTGGACTGCATACCAGACAGTGAAGTCGGCTACGCTGATATTTATGAAGTTACAGATAGACTCCGAACTTGTGAGGTGCGAGTAGCAGGCTGGCGAGAACATGCTCCGACATATGACGGTCGCATGTGGGATGAGTGGTGCATCTCAAATCATCTGAGCAGAATTGACTGGAGCGAAAATACCATTCCCGAACTTTGCCGAGAACACCGGCTGCAAACCAGTGAATTACGAGAATGGTGTATGAAAAAGGCCAACTGGATAGACATCCCTGTCGTGGCAGAATTAGACGATGCAATGACACGCTATAGAGCAAAAACGCTGACTGAAGCCTGAGAGAAAGAAAGGCCGCGGCGGCGTAGCCGCAGCAGCCGTCTTGGTTTTAGCTGATGGCCTTAAATAGCATCACAGACAATGGTGGGATGAAAGTAGTTGCGAGTATAAATTCGAATCCAAGATCAATGGACAGATAGCCCCACATTAGATAGTTTTTAACTAAAACTGAAATAAAGGTTACGAGCCCAGGTAACACTATTGATAGCAGGAGTATTTTTCCTTCGTCGTGTCCATTGTGGATTCTGTAAGCCATTATCAAAAGCAAACCAATGCAGGCAAGAACATATGTCAGATATTCTCCCGACTCATTTGGCCATTCTTCTGCAACTATCTTAATTGCCCAATAAGCCATCAAGGAGCCATACACAACAAGCGGAACCAGCATCCACGCAAGCAATGATTTTCCAGTAGAATTAGACATGTACACTCACTTTTTAAACTTTCGAATTGTTAATATCATACGGCATCAGAGAATTACCGTCCTGCCCTGCGTCAATGTAACGAATCCACTCAGCGCACACGCCATCTTCTGTATCGAAAATCATGGTCAGTATCCAACCACTTCCCGCAGGCGGTTCGGGATTCCAGTGCAACGCAGGAAATTCGGCACACCCACCCGAAGTGCAACACTCACAGAACGCATCGTTCATGTAAGTGAATTTCGTCTCCATCCCGCGCGCGCCGTACCACTCTGCATATTGTTCATCCGTACCGCCAATTTCATCGAAAGGCGTCGTTAGACGATCGGGATGACGCCAACAGCCGTCTTTATCACGAACAGGAAGAATAGGAAGAATGCGTTCTGGCTCGGCTGCTGCTTGCGACGTTCTCAGACAATCCGCAACACTTATCAGCTTATTCTCAACGAGAAACGCTGTGGCCTCTTTCGCGGCTTTGCTGTCCGGCTTGGCACGGCGCAGCGAGTAGGACAGACGCTTAATTATCATGACCAGATTGTCGGTCAGCTGGTCATTGCCCCTCACCGACTCGGAGCTGCTGGACAACCGGATCGCATCAGTGCGGCATTCGTTCCACGTTAGCAGAACGTAATCCACAGCATCCCCTTTTGGAAATGTGTTCAACAGCTCGAATGCCGCTTCTCTGTTAAGCTCATTTGGCAGCAGAGGCGGGTTTGCCAGCTGGCTTTCGAGTTCACGAACCCGTTGTTCTAACCGCTCATTCTGAGCAGCCACCAATGCCAACGCATTCTCGCTCTTTCTAAATTGTCGCGTCATATTTTTCACCTATCCAGCGTAATATCTGTTTTTTCGGCTACCTGAATGATTTCATTCAGGGTCGCGAGCATTTTTGTCGATGTGACTTTGCGGTAATGGCTCCCCGCCTGCCCCCAGTCACGTTTGCCTTTTGCGGGCGTAAATAAACGTTCCCAGTACCCGCCGTGCGTGGTTTGTCGATATTTCACCCCATCAATGCTTACGCTGTGATTTACCGTCCCACTCCGTTTGCTGTGTATGCTGACGACGACCGACTGACCAGCATGAATAAAGCTAATTTTGTGCATGAGCTGGCCTTATTCGTCATCAGTACACAAGCGGGTCATCTCCTCGATGCACCCTTTTATGCTGTCTGCTAATTCCTCCAGTTCACCCAGCATTTCGGGGTCATAGTCAGCCCAGAGTGCCGCCATCGACTCTACCTTGATGTGCATGACGTCGAGGCTACGGCGCTGATTCGCAGCGATTTTTCGCTTACTCATGGCTCAGCCCTCCCTGCTGCACACACAGCTTGTTCGGGACGTACAGAGATTCGACGACCTTAACAAACGGCGTTCTTTCAGCAGACTTCTGGCTTACTTCGCAGATGACATACCACAGCGGCTCTTTAATCCAGCGAAGCTGATCTAGCTCTTGCAATGACGGGAACCGTGACACCCAGCGCCAAAAGTGGGTTTCGAGTTCGTCGGAAAATAGTTCCTCTTGCCAGCGGTCGTACCATGACTTAATCGTGTCCGGCGTCTGAAAATTGAGATCTATAACAGCGCGATCAACCAGATTTCGGAGTAACAGGGTTTTCTGTAACTTCTGCTTACTCATCATCCTGTCACGCTTGCTGCTTGACAGATCGGCGCGTTTTTCATGCCGCTGCCGCTGCTTGAACAACATTTCAGGGAACAGATGATCTCTCACAGAGATGCTTAACGGATTGGGGCAATACTGACCGCCAGAACTGATAAGCACATCAAATGCCCGTTCAGTATCTTTGAGATTGATTCGCCGATCATTGGGGTCGATATAAAAACCGGCTTGCCACATTTCAGTCCGGCGCGGGCGACTCTTCCCCGTCAGTAGCCGGAAGTACGTGCGCGCGTGCGGATAATCAGACAAGCGTTTTCCTGCTGCCTTTCGCTGTTCCACTTCGACGATAGCCGCCAACGCCGCTTGTCTTTGTGGTGACAGTGTCACCATTGATAAATGATTCGGGATCATACGGCTGCCCCCTGCTTTCTCATCATCACAATCACTTCATCGCGTGATGACGCGCCCGCGATAACGCATTCATGCAAATGCAATAACACGTCATTCAGGGTGTCGGGTTCAAACTCGTCGCGCATGTAAATCCACACCGTACTTTCCTCATCCGGCTTAATGTATGCCGCCCAAAGCGGCACATCATCATTTCCGCTGCACACGTTCACAACCAGATCATCTACCTGCGCGTGCGTCAAATGCAGGTGAACGGGCGAACACCCTCCAAACTCCCCGCGCAACTCAGCTTCACAGCGCCAATATTCTGGCAGGGGCAGATGCTTAATAACTGCGTTACTCAGGCGGTTTCGGAAGTCTTCCCCGCGCTCGGCATACTGTTCATACTCAGAGCCGCTCATCTGAATGAGGGTTAACAGGCTTAATTCTTGCTCTTTTGTCATGTGTTAACCGCCGCCCGTAAGGGCGGCGTCTCCGTATCAGGCAGCGAGGTCGGTAACGAGGGCTTGGGTATCCGCTGATTCAGCGACGTCTGTCGCATCAGCGGTTTGCGGGGTTTCAGGCTCCTGCGCCACGGGAGCGCGTAACATGCAGGCTGGTAACCAGCCTGTTTTGGCGATTTCGTTTTCTGCCAGCTCTGCGGCATCGCCTTTTTTCATTTTGAGCGCGGAGTCTGCAAACGCAGACAAATCAGCCTCGCGTAAATCATCGGCGATCACGTCTTTGCCGATACGCCCGAAATAGTTCGCTTTGGTCGGTTGCCACCAATCAGCGATGTTGAAATCAATCGCCGACTCGATACGCTCCAGCTCACCGCCGATTTTCCCGCCCCGATCTGCAAAATGTTGCACCCCATTGAGTGAACCCGCCATGCAATAGGTCAGCAGTGCCATTTGCGTTTCTATCCGCCACTCCATGAGCCACGCAAAGTCGTCTTTCCAGTTTTCAGGGAATTTTGTCAGCCATTTACTGTGCATGTCATTCAGCGCCAGCGCGGCTTTGCTCTCTGCTGCGTCATACGCATTGGATATCAGGCTGTTACGATTGACATTCACCGAGCCGCCGAGCGTCTTTGAATGCCATGGATCGTCGCCGAATACGGTTTTGATGGTGTCATGCAGCATCGCAGCGATAACAACGTCAGGCCGTTGTGACAGCGCGGCCTGAACGGCTAATGTGCGCTCGGATGACAGGCTGCAAATCAACTTCGATGACAGCCCTTTTTTTGCGGGTTCTGTCGTACTGTTTTGCTGCTCGTTGGTGTCGTTCTCATCATTGTCAGAGCCGGATTCCGTGCGGGACTGAGATTCGATATCTACACGCAGTGCTACGCCGTACTGAAACGCGATTTCCCCGTCATCGAGATACGCGATCACGCCAGCCAGCTGGCGCTGTTCGTCCGTCCAGACTCCACGCTTTGCCAGCGTTTCATCACTGAAAGCCCCAAGTTGAGTATTCAGCGCGGCGATCTGCTTTTCTGTTTCCCATACTTCATCCGCATCGGTCATGTTAGCCAGATACAATTCCTGCTCACCCAGCTCGGTCTGTAGTCGTTCCTGTTCTTCTTCCTCAGCCTCGGTCAGTTCACTACCCTGTGATTTCAGCAGGATGTAATCACCATCATGCAGATGCCTTACACTGCTAAAACGCCCTTCTCCCCACTTCCAGCCATCACGCGCTGCAACTTCGGTGGCTGCTTTTTTGAGGGCGTCTAATGCCAGCGTATCTAACAGCACAGCATCAGAAATAAAGCCACTCTCAGAGAACAGGTCGTTTCGGATCGCCCCACCTGCCGCCTCGTAAGCCTCTTTGCCAACGATAGCCAGACGCGGGTTATCATCGGCTTTTACTTCGCCACGCAGTACAGATTGGCGTAATTCATGCGGCTGACGATCGCGGATATAGTTTTTTGAATTATTCCAGACTTGTAACTGGCGTTCGGTGTCGTCAGTAGACGCCAGCGCGTGTAGCTGATCGACGTCGATTTGGTCATCTGCCAGTAGCTCCAGCAGCTCAGGGTGCATAACTGACAGTTTCAGCATTTTCTGGACATGCTTTGTCGGGTATCCCATGAATGCCCCGATTTCCTGCGCACTTTTGCCCTCATCGCGCTCGTCTGCGAACGCTGAGATTTGGTCAAAAGGGTGCATGTCGTGACGCTGGACGTTTTCCATCAGCGAAATCCGTTTTGCGATTTTTTCAGGAACAATCAGCGCGGGTACAGCGTAATCCGCGCTGATTCGACCTGAATCCCGCAGCAGTTCCAGCGCACTAAAGCGCCCCTGACCTGCGGCAACGCCGTGTTTCCCCGCTTCTGTGACGTATACCACTATGTTTTGAATAACGCCGGCTGACGCAATACCCTCAGCCAGATTTTCAATCTGAGCCTGCGTGTGCTTCTTTTTACGCACATTCAGCTCGGAGCGAACCAGAGAACTCAACGGCAGCATTACGCGCTCAGCGTTTGCCAGTGCCGACTCAACGGCCTGTTCAGCGGCGGTTTTTTTGGCGGTTTTGGTTTTTTGACCCTTTTGGGTAGATGCTTTAGACTGTGCAACGGACATGATTGATTGACTCCTATTCAGTTATGATTGTCGTCAATCGGGGGGTTCCAGCCCCCGATTGACACCTTATTACGTTTAGTGCTTAACGATTTCTTTCGGTATCGCTACAAAAGCAGGCATCACGGTGTCATCCACCAATCGCCCCACCCTCACCTCCCCAAATCCATTCAGCACAGTAACCGTTGATGGTTCGGCATTTGGCAACATGACCCAGCTGTTACCGATCTCTTCGTCAGCTGCGGCCACTGGCCATCCGTTCAACACCCACACGCTTATCGAATCGAAACTAGTAGAAAATGAAAATTGCTCTGCCTCTTCTGACACCTCCGTTTCCGGTGAATTAATTGATATAACCCCGTGATGCATCACGTATGAAGCCAGATCGAAAATCTGGTCGTCCGTCAGCTGCGCTGCGTTAACTCGTTGTGCTTTCATACGGTTTTTCCCCTAGTGCTGGCTCTATTACAGTGGCCGGATTATCAGTACCGCCGGACACCGTAAAAATCATCTAACTAACTGTATTAATTATAGATTAACCATCATTAAAAGTCCATTTTTAGTATCATTTATAGAGACTTTTTTGTGATTATTTATCGCCAATTTCAATGCATTCAGGGGCGTGAGCAGTGCGCAACGCCCCCACAAATGCGCGTAGCGCATGGCAGGCGGAAATGTCGCTAAAGATGACACCCTGGGTTATCCCGCCGGAAGCCCAGCGAAGCTGGTTACAGGCTGATATACAGCCCCGCGCCGCCCCTCACCCTGCCAAGCCGCAGCTGACTTTCAGACGACGGATAACCTTCACATTGGCTCGCCGGAGGCGTCCGGTTGATTCGGGCTGGATGGCGCGCAGCGACGGCCAGGGCGTGATTTACCGGATGCTGTGATGGCCTGTGGCCAGCACATGCAAGCCAAACTCCCCTTATTCACAACGGGTATTGATGATCGACACGCGATATCTATCGCAGCCAGGTATTTATGTGGGGGAAAGCAGATCGGCCATCCTTAGCGACCGCCTGGCTTTATAGGCGGTCAGTGAGAGCGGCGCTGGCGTACGCCAGCTGCAAGCGGGGGATGTTGACGTTCGCCATCTGGTAGTAGCCGGCAGGCCCGAAACCCGCTTGCGGGGTTCGGCGGAGATTAGCCGGTGCGCAGCAGCGGGTTAGCGGAGTTGGCAGACGACCCGCACCGCGGGAAGCCGAAGGGGGCCAGAGTTTTCAGACATATCTTTGCAAACATCAAACTGAAGGGCTTAAACAAAACGCAGATAATAGTCTGGAATATCAGCAAAATCGGGGGGTAAGCTGCTTGTGTATTTTGCTACGTGGGTGAATAATTCAGGGCGAGCATTAATGCTGCTGCGCCTTTAACAGTCTCATTGCTTTATGTTTTTTACAGTTTCACGCCCATTATTTCCTACCTAAAACACACTAAACCGGAATTCTATGAAAAATAATCAAACAGGTGTTTTCATTCCCTTTCCAAACGACAGTTTCATAGCTAGAGCGTTGGATCGTAAAGGCAGAATTTTCGATATGGACGCCAGAGGTCTCTATCTTACCTGGACTCATAGCCGAATTTTCATGAACTATTCCGGTGAACAAGCCGGTGACAGTCATACCACCATGGAATTACCCTGTGATCCCGATTTTCTTCGCCAGATGGCAGAAAAGCTCAATGATATGGCGGACAGTATTGAATAACTTAACCAGGAGATAGTTAAGCAATGTCCCAAAAAGGAATAGAAGACAGCGTAGCCAGTATTTTCAAATTACAGCTGCAATTATGGTGCATAAGTCAAAACAAAGATGACCTTATTTTTGATATGAACGGGAGTGACAGAAACGTCAACGCAGACGCCATGTTTTCAGTCTGTGATCGCTTCTTTCTCGTTGAGATGAAATCAAAAGAAAGTAATATCAAAGATGAGGCGGCTAAACCAGCGGTCTGCGTATTATGCACGGGGATTAAGGACTCCGAGCAAATCCGGCATCTGCACCGCGCTTGTCATTACATTATGTGGGGTATGGAGAATACATTTAAGTCACAAATTGAAACGTTCTATACCATTTATGAGGATTCCGTATGTCGTCCTGATATTCTCCCTCATTGCAAAGCGGTGACTAAACCAACGCAGCGAGAGGTTTTATCAGGATCCGGACTGGCGCTCAGAACTGTAAATGGGGAGGCAGGTTTAATCGGTACTTATTTTTTTCCCTATCTTGCCTGGCTGCTAGGCAGCAGAAATGGCCCCACATCCCCCTTTACTCCGACAGAGCCTGTCCCCATTGCGTTGATTGGTAATTCAGCTAATCGTCAAGTTGTCGGAAAAGTCTTTGCAAATTACCAAGAGCTAATTAACTGGGGGGAACCAGCAGTACATAATCAATTAAAAAAGAATCCCCCCCCAGCCCGCCCCTAATTGCCCATCCCACAGGGATGCAGACGAAGGACATGCCTATTAATGACAAAAACTGACTGGATATTGAGATTACGACGATGCACCAGGCTCGACACGCTGGAGAAAATAATAGAAAAAAACAGATATGCCCTTTCCGCTAATGATTTAGAGATTTTTAACTCAGCGGCAGATCACCGGCTCGCGGAACTCACCATGAATAAACTGTACGACAAAATCCCCGCGACTGTCTGGCAGCATATACGGTAAAAACAAGCGTCCTGGCACCCTAAGCAGTTCCAAGCGAAAGAGCACGGCGCCGCAGGCGCCGCGCGCTCTCGCAGCGAATAGGTTTTTTGCGGCGCCGAATCTGGCACGAAAGGAAAAGGCAGCGCACTGACAGTGCCCCGCAACGCTGCGGGGCTATGGGGGTTAATGCATACTGGCGAAAAACTGGCGCATCATGTCGATCATGTGTTGCGTCTTCAGGCGCTCTTCCCAGTTGTTGAAGTAGTACACCGGCGTGTAACGCGCCTTGAATATTTTCCCTGACAGCGTGTTACCGTTTTTCACTTCAGCCGCGATTCCCAATAGCGAAAGCTGTATAAACGTCATATCGGCGGCCATCGCATCCAGATCGGTGCAACTGACATACAGCTGCGTTGATGGATTAAATCCCGCGTCTAAAAACGCCTCTGCATACGCAATCACCATCCCGCCTGCCCCGCTGGTCGGTTCATCCAACGTCACGAATCCTTTTTTTTCCAGCTTTTCAGTCAGTCCGGGTACCAGCATTTTGGCCATCAGGCTGGATACGTGATACGGGGTGAAAAACTGGCCAATTCGGCCATTTCCCAGTTCGGATTCCATGAATACCGAGCCGAGAAAATCATGGAATTTTCCGTCAAGCGCCATAACCATCATGCAAAACATCGTTTTGAATCGTTCCAGATCTTCGGGCTTATACCGTTCGCAGGTTTTAGCGCTCTGAATTCGGTTTTCCTCTGTCATCACCCGCGCCAAATCCAGTTCACTGGCCGCCAGAGACAGAAAATCGCGGAATACATCCATACGGTGAAAGTGTGGTGCAACGTGGTTGAATTCGCTGATGAACTGACGGCGGGCGGAATCGTAGCTCACCATGCGTGCCAGTGTTTGTGGTACCGCCTGTGGCGCTGAAGGGGTCATCGCCGTATCAAAAAGAGACATCTGTGCCATATTCGTTTTCTCCGAGTCTGCATGTGAATGAAGTCCGGCTTACGCCGTGCCGACACGACAGACGAGCGAATAGCGGCTAAATCAAGGGCAGCTGTGAGGCCGCAGCGCAGCGGGGGCGGGCCGGGATTTGCACGGTGAGACCGAGAATTTTTTGAGCGGGCGAACGACGGGAAAATAACGGCACGAACACGCGAGAACGGGCGAGGTGCTGGCTCTGCCCTCCCTTGATTTCGCCGCCGCTCGGCTACCGTTCCGGCACGGCGTTAGCCGTCGCAACGCCGCAACCCGCATATATCGAGCGAACAAGGCCACGGCATAGCCGTTGCCTCCGGGGTTCTATAAGCCGGCCTGACGCGAAGCAGAAGGCCCAGCAAGGCCGGACCGACGAGCGCCAACGGCGTGAAGTGACGGCCTGCGTCACCGCCCTGATTTTGTGGCGGCCTGACGACAGGGAAGCGACGGCGTCAGCCGTGGCGCACGACAGTCAGGCATACCGCGCAGAAATCAGGGATCGCAACGAACCGTCGCGCAGCGCAGGTGAGGCAGCGTACAGGCCGCGAGCGTGCGAACGGCCGCACAGGTAAAGCGGAACGAATGAGCAAGCGACGGCGAGATGCGGCATAACCTGATGGATCCGCAGCAGCACGGCGCCCATGAGACACTGGCGTCAGCCGGTGTCCACGACAGCCGGGCGTCAGCGCAGGATCCAGAAGCCGCACCAACGCCGCCGCGCCGCGAGGGAGAGACATCCTTTTCAGTGTAAGCACGCGAAGACTGAGCGGGGAACATCGCGCCGGGATCAGTTCGCAAACAGACATAGGCCACGGCATAGCCGTTGCCTCCGGGGTTCTATAAGCCGGCCTGACGCGAAGCAGAAGGCCCAGCAAGGCCGGATCGACGAGCGCCAACGGCGTGAAGTGACGGCCTGCGTCACCGCCCTGATTTTGCGGCAGCCTGACGACAGGGAGGCGACGGCGTCAGCCGTGGCGCACGACAGTCAGGCATACCGCGCAGAAATCAGGGATCGCAACGAACCGTCGCGCAGCGCAGGTGAGGCAGCGCACAGGCCGCGAGCGTGCGAACGGCCGCCCAGTAAAGCGGAACGGACGAGCAAGCGACGGCGAGGTGCGGCATGGCTGATGAACCGCAGCAGCACGGCGTCCATGAGACACAGGCGTCAGCCGGTGTCCACGACAGCCGGGCGTCAGCGCAGGATCCAGAAGCCGCACCGACGCCGCCGCGCCGCGAGGGAGAGACATCCTTTTCAGTGTAAGCACGCGAAGACTGAGCGGGGAACATCGCGCCGGGATCAGTTCGCAAACAGACATAGGCCACGGCATAGCCGTTGCCTCCGGGGTTCTATAAGCCGGCCTGACGCGAAGCAGAAGGCCCAGCAAGGCCGGATCGACGAGCGCCAACGGCGTGAAGTGACGGCCTGCGTCACCGCCCTGATTTTGCGGCAGCCTGACGACAGGGAGGCGACGGCGTCAGCCGTGGCGCACGACAGTCAGGCATACCGCGCAGAAATCAGGGATCGCAACGAACCGTCGCGCAGCGCAGGTGAGGCAGCGCACAGGCCGCGAGCGTGCGAACGGCCGCCCAGTAAAGCGGAACGGACGAGCAAGCGACGGCGAGGTGCGGCATGGCTGATGAACCGCAGCAGCACGGCGTCCATGAGACACAGGCGTCAGCCGGTGTCCACGACAGCCGGGCGTCAGCGCAGGATCCAGAAGCCGCACCGACGCCGCCGCGCCGCGAGGGAGAGACATCCTTTTCAGTGTGAGCACGCGAAGACTGAGCGGGGGAACATCGCACAGCCGCACGCCGCAGGCGTACCGGAACGGGAAGACATCACCCAGCTGCATGCTCTGCAAGCTGGATTCAGGGAGGTGAAACCTCCCTGCTATACCTTATTGACGAATAAATGTGCTACCCAAATACAGGGTTTTCTGGTGCCGCAGGTAGCTGCACATTTCCGCGATCACCTGCGCTTTTGTCAGTGGCCTGAGTCCAAACTCCTTTTTATGCGCATTAATGAGCGCCTGATAATGGCGCAGGGTTTCATTGGTTGTGTCATCAAATGTCATTCTGTTTTCCCTCTATTGCCTCACGAATACTTTTAAGCGCGTTATTCTCGTCAGCCAAAAATGCCACGACATCCCCGCCGCCATCCTCCGCACAAACCGCTAACCGTTTCATTTCCTGCCCTGCCAGCGTCATGACGATCTCAAGGTGTTTAACAGGGATCGCCACACTGCGGTTTTTCTGTTTTTCCTGCCACCTTTCTTCAAGCACGGTCATGATCGTATCAATACCTACACACCTGTTTCCGTCGCCTCCGGCATCGGCAAGAAATTCCAAAACTGATTCAATTTCTTCATCTGTTGGATCATAGTCCTGTCCATAGTGGCGGACATCGTTAGCGCTCCAGACTAAAACGGTAAATTTTTCATCCAAGCCGAATTCCCGTTCCAGCTCACAGGCAATCTCGCCCACAGTTCCGTACATCATGATTGTTCCTTAACGGGCAGTTTCCTGCCCACTCGCTCTACCCTTTCAAAGCGTTACGTAATTCCGTGACGAAATGTTCATCAGTTTTATTTAGCGTCCATCGTTTTGAGGTCGCCGCACCGTCAATACATCCCAAAATCGACATAATTATTCGCGATTCGATAGAAATTTTCCGGCTTCGATGTGCCTCTAGCGCGTCTTCAATAAAACGGTACCCAATTTCATACTCGTGGCGTTCATCGTCACTCATCCTGCCGATCCGAGCCAAAACAAGTTCAGCTTCCCCATCCGTTGATCCCCAACCTACGCCAAACTCCACAATGTCCTGCCTTGTCCAAATCATGATGGCTATAGGCTCATCGGGTGCGAACTCACGATCTAATTGGTCACATATTTCACTGACTTTACCGTACATAGTGTTTCCTTTGTCTGGGGCTAAAAAGCCCCAGATTTTGATTAATTCAGCGCGCTTAAAATCGCGTCACGCTCTTTGTGTTCGCGTGCAAAATCGATTAATGCTGCATGGCGTTCACAAAACAGTTCGCATAGTTCTTCCTGATCATGTCGGTCGTGCATCCACGAACGGTGGTTAAGCACCATCGCAGTGATAACGATCCCCGCCGCCTCCCCCGACATTTCTTGTTCAAAATAGTTATCAGGGTTGCAGACCGTGACGCGCTCGGCGTCTGGTGCTAAATAGCCGTTACCCTCCGGCAGGCTATAGAATTGCCAGAAACCGACGCGATAGCCCCGCAGATACAGGTTGGCGTAGCTGTAGATATTCATTTCAGCCATAAAAAAGTCTGCGCCGAAGAATTCAGGTAAGAAGTTGGTACACTGGCTGTCACTTACGATCGTCGCGTTCTGCGCGGTCTGGTTTTGCATATATCCTCCGAGTGTCATAAGAATCAGATTCCGGCTTACGCCGTGCCGATACGACAGACGGGCGGATAGCTGAGAAAGCAAGGGCAGCGACGAGGCCGCAGCGCAGCGGGGGCGGGACGGGATTTGCACGGTGAGACCGTGAATTTTTTGAGCGGGCGAACGACGGGAAAATAACGTCCCGAACACGCGAGAACGGGGGAGGCGCTGGCTCTGCCCTCCCTTGCTTTCTCAGCCGCCCGGCTACCGTTGCGGCACGGCGTTAGCCGTCGCAACACCGGACGTTCAGAGTGCTTTATCCCCTCCCGTTTCTGTTCGTCAGAACAGGAACGGCATAAAAGCGGAGAGAACGGCATAGGAAAGGCGTTATACAGCGTGGCACAGAGGGTAAATGCAGCAGATCAGGTAAACGTAGCACTCCAGCAGTGAGCGGCTTCATTATCCGCCTGTAAAAAGGCGGCACGCCGGCCGCCATCACTATCACTCCTCCTGCCACGCGTAGTCGTAGCGGTCAGTAATCTTTATCCCTTCATCATTCAGGACAACATTCCAGATATCAAAAAAGGTGATGTTCTCAAAAACAGACACTTCAAGTTCGTCCAGCAAGCGTATTTCACCAAATTCAATACTTACATGGCCAAACCGCCAGAACCACTTGCCACAGTTACCGACAAACTCCGACTCCGGCCACCAATTTCTCGCCATATGGCAGATGCCTTTTTCTGCAACATCCAAGTTACAAGCATTGATCACCATGCAGTACGGCAAAGACTCACCTTCAAATACAAAATACAGCGCAACCAGATAGCTATTCATCCTCCAGATCCTCATGCAGCATGTTTAAACGATGAGAACGCTACGAGGAGTTCTGTAATCGAGGCTCTGGCTTCGGTGATGGCGTCATTCACGCACTCTCGATCAAGCCATTCTCGTACTGGCTGATTTGGTTTACGCATCACATCTGTCGACCATGCGCGCCCCAGCACACTACCTGTGTTGCGGCAGACCACGCTGATTTCTAATGTACGAAGCGTGGCGCCTTCCTTCAGGATGGATGCAAGGCAAACATCAAGTAACTCTTTATCCCAGTATTCGACGCTCCCCGTTATATTTTCTGTTTCTACTACCCGCACAGTGAAATTGGCGGTGTTGCGTTCAAAAACTATCGGGCGGCATGATGGTTCAATCGCCTCAATCAACGTGTAGCCATCTGATGCAACGGCAGAGCAAATATCACGAATATCGTCACGCAATGCGCGTAACAGGCAGTGGCAATGCCGCTCCAGAAAACTGGCTGGGATATCCTCATAGGACATTTCGATTGTCCCAGTGTGTGAATATCGGCGTCCAAGTGCATTACGAGACAGCGTGACAGACATGCCGCTCCCTGCAATCTCTTCAGTCAGTTCAATCAGCGCGAGATCACTAAGGTGACCGCGTTGATGCAAAGCGGGGAGAAGCCGGATCAAATCTTCTGTATTCAACCGTCCGTAAAACGCTACTCCATCGCCCTGCGAATAGCTGAGGTTGGCAGCAATTTCCATCGTTACAGGCCATTGGCGAGCTGCCAATTCGTTACAGCAGTGTCGGGTTACCATCAGATACGTTGTGCTCATTCACCTACTCCTTATTTACATGGTGTACAGCCTTAGCGCCGTGCCGACACGACAGACGGGCGAATAGCGGCTAAATCAATGACAGCAACGAGGCCGCAGCGCAGTGAGGAAGTGACGGGATTTAAAGGGTGAGCACGCGAAAATTGAGCGGGCGAACGACCGGAAAATACCGGAGCGAACGAGCGAGAACGGGCGAGGAGCTGGCTTTGCATTGCATTGATTTCGCCGCCGCCCGGCTATAGTCGAGGCACGGCGTTAGCCGTCGCAACACCGGACGTCCAGAGTGTCTTACCCCTCCCGTTCCTGTTCATCAGAACGGGAACGGCATAAAAGCGGAGGTCACGACATCCTTATTCGTTTTGAAAATCGCCAGGACAGGGGGCATGCCCCCTGCATCAATCTACCGATACCCCCTCATCAACCAATCACACTTTGATAGCTCTGAGCGCGCATTCCAGATGGCTTTATTGAGCGCATCGAAACATAGCCAGGCATACACCCCGCGCCCTGGATACCGTAGCTGGTCATCCATTAAATACTGGCCCCAGACACGTCCATCGTCTTTCGAAACGACTTTCAGACGAACGGTACAATATCGCGCACGGTCATCAAGGATCGCTTTCAACGCATAATTCACATTGTCTGTGCAACCAGCGTCAATCCAACTGTCATCATCGCTTTCCTCTCCAATCACACTGAAGCTCCGTGAACTACGGGTAAACAGGTGTGGGTTGGCGGACGGTACAAGTGCAGCGCGAATGCGTCCTGCGTCCCTGAGCACGCGTACGCATAGTTTGTCTATGGCACAGCGAATAGCGGTCATGACAGCCTGTATTTCCGGCTCTGTCAGCCACTCAAACGCATACGGAAACCTGATATGCGTGTTATCTCCTGGCAGCACGGGTTCTGCCGCCTGGCGATTTCCTGATAG